>JBFLXP010000170.1:0-6797 GCA_040757315.1 Nitrospirota bacterium | reverse complement strand
CCAAAGGGAGGTTCCACATACCAGATAGCAGTGAACGAAAACAGACTCCAGAAGGTCCGTTACCGCGCCCCGAACAGCACTCAGTGGAAAGAGGTAAGCTGGGAATGGGCGATGAACAAGATCGCTGCCAACATCAGGAAGAGCAGGGACAAGACCTTTGTCGAAAAGAACAAAGACGGCAAGGTGGTGAACCGGACGGACGGTATTGCTTCCGTAGGCAGCGCGGCCATGGACAACGAGGAATGCTGGCTGTTCCAGAAGTTGCTCAGGTCGCTCGGTCTCGTCTATATCGAGCATCAGGCGCGAATATGACACAGCGCCACTGTAGCGGCTCTGGCAGAGTCGTTCGGACGCGGCGCAATGACGAACCATTACATCGATTTCAGAAATGCCGATGTGATCCTGAACATGGGAAGCAACGTTGCGGAAAACCATCCGGTCTCCTGGAAATGGGTACAGGCCGCACGGGACAAAGGTTCCACTTTTATTCACGTCGATCCGCGCTTCACCCGCACCTCTGCAAAGGCGGATATTTATGCCCGCCTCCGTTCGGGGACCGACATTGCGTTTCTCGGAGGGATGGTAAAGTACATAATCGACAACAACCTTTACGACGAGTTCTATGTCAAGAACTACACGAACGCCGCATTCATCGTCAATCCGAAATACAGTTTTGACGACGGCCTTTTCTCCGGATATGACCCCGGCAAGCGGTCTTATGACCAGGCTACCTGGGCTTTGGAGAAGGATGAAAAGGGAATCCCAAAGCGGGATATGAGTCTTCAGAATGAGCGCTGCGTATTCCAGCTCCTGAAAAAACACTATTCGCGCTACACGCCGGAGAAGGTCACCACTATAACAGGCACACCGCAGGAAGATCTGGAAAAAGTATACAAAACGTACGCTTCGACCGGAACTCCCGATAAAGCGGGGACAGTCCTTTACGCAATGGGATGGACCCAGCATACGGTGGGTGTCCAGAACATCCGTGCTATGTCCATCATCCAGACTTTGTTGGGCAATATGGGGATAGCCGGCGGCGGAGTCAACGCTCTGCGCGGTGAATCGAACGTTCAGGGTTCAACAGACCAGGCTCTGTTGTTCCATATTATCCCGGGCTATCTCCCGGCGCCCCGGGCGCAGTGGCAAACCGTTGCCGACTATAACAAAACCACCCCTGCATCGAAGGATCCAAGGAGCGTAAACTGGTGGAAGAACCGGCCCAAGTACCTGACCAGCCTCCTGAAATCCTTTTATGGTGACAAGGCCACAAAGGATAATGATTTCGGTTACTCATGGCTGCCGAAACTTGAGCCGACCCAGGACGCTTCATGGCTCAACCTCTTTGACGAAATGTACAAGAAAAAATTTACCGGCTTCTTTGCCTGGGGCATGAACCCCGCCTGTTCGAGCGCCAATGCCGGAAAGGTCAGACAGGCGCTGGCTAATCTCGACTGGATGGTGAACGTCAATGTCTTTGACAACGAGACGGGTTCCTTCTGGAAGGGACCGGGAGTAGATCCGAAGAAGATCAAAACCGAAGTATTCCAGCTTCCGTGCGCTGCTTCCGTCGAAAAGGAGGGAAGCATCTCGAACAGCGGACGGTGGATGCAGTGGAGATGGAAGACCACAAACCCGCCCGGAGACGCCATGCCGGATGGGGAAATCATGTATGAGCTGTTTAAGAAAGTCCGTGCACTTTATGCAAAAGAAAAAGGCGTCAGTGCCGAACCGATCATGAACCTGAAATGGGACTACGAAACGAACGGGAAATTCGATATCCATAAGGTTGCGAAGGAGATCAACGGTTACTTCCTTGAAGACATCGCGGAGCATCCTGTGGATAAAAAGGCGTACAAGAAAGGGACTCTCGTTCCGAGTTTTGTCTACCTGCTTGATGACGGAAGGACTTCATCCGGCAACTGGATTTATTCTGCAAGTTATACGGAGGCCGGCAACATGGCGGCGCGGAGGAAGAAAGATGATCCCACGGGACTCGGATTGTATCCCCAGTGGTCGTGGGCATGGCCCGTCAATAGAAGGATCATCTACAACCGGGCTTCTGTCGACCTCGAAGGGAAACCCCGCAATCCCAACAGAGCGCTTCTGAAATGGGACGCCGAAGGGAAAAAATGGGTCGGCGACATCCCGGATGGACCTGCACCTCCGATGGGCACGGAGGGGGTCTATCCGTTCATCATGAAACCTGACGGTGTCGCCTCACTATTTGGACCCGGATTAAAAGACGGTCCTTTCCCTGAACACTATGAGCCTCTGGAGTGTCCGATCGAGAAGAACATTATGTCGAACCAGAGGATAAATCCCGTCGTCAAAATCTTTGAAGGCGGACCCGATACTTTCGCCACATGCGACCCAAAATATCCGTTCGTGTGTACGACATACAGGGTAACCGAGCACTGGCAGACAGGGGTTCTTACGCGCTGGCTGCCCTGGCTTCTTGAAGCCGAACCGCAGATCTTCTGCGAGATGAGCCGGGAGCTTGCAAAACTGAGAGGAATCGATAACGGCGATAAGGTGCTCGTCCAGTCGCCCCGCGGCAAACTTGAGGCTACCGCAATCGTGACGCTCCGCTTCAAACCTTTTGTGATCGCCGGGCAAACGGTTCATCAAATCGGGCTTCCCTGGCACTTCGGCTGGCTCCAGCCAAAGGACGGCGGAGACAGTGCGAACCTGCTGACGCCGACGATCGGCGATCCGAATACCATGATTCCCGAAACAAAGGCATTCATGGCGAACGTAACGAAGGTAATCAAAGAACCGGCCAAGAAAGCCGGGAAAGCGTAAAGGAGGTGATCGCGAATGGCGCTTAAAACATTTTTCATAGATACTTCGAAGTGTACTGCATGCCGGGGCTGCCAGATTGCATGCAAGCAATGGAACATGAACCCGGCTACAAAGACAACGCAGCGCGGAAGCCACCAGAACCCGCAAGACCTCAACTTCTTTACCTATAAACTGGTAAGGTTCAGCGAACATGAGGTGGACGGCAAGCCGAAATGGTTTTTCTGGCCCGACCAGTGCAGACATTGTCTGACGCCGCCCTGCATGATCAGTGCGGAGTCGATGGGGTACAAGAATATAACAAAGGATGCAGACACGGGAGCCGTCCTTTACAATCCAAAGCTTAAGGTCAAAGAAAAGGATGCCAAGGCGATCAGGGAAGCTTGTCCCTGGGACATCCCGCGATGGGACGAGAAGACGCAGGGCATGGCGAAATGCACGATGTGCATCGACCGTATCAAAGAGGGCCTGCTGCCTGCCTGCGTAAAGACCTGTCCCACAGGTACGATGAACTTCGGCGACAGGGAGAAGATGCTGGAGATGGCCAATAAGAGGCTTGAGGAGTTGAAGAAACAGTATCCGAAGGCACAACTTCTGAACGCCGACTTTCATCAGGCAATCTTTCTCGTTATCGACGACCCGCAGAAATACCACAAGTTCGCCTCGGTCCGTGATCAGGAGGAAATGACGCGGATCGCGGCGATCAGGAAAATTTTCCGGCACATAGTTAATCCGATTCCGGCTGCAGGGTAAGCACCAGCAAACACTTACCGGAAAAAGGCCTGTTTCAGCAAGTTGAAACAGGCCTTTTCTTTTGATTACAATGAAAGAGGGGTAAATTGATGAAGGAAAGGACCAACGTCATCAGAGAGAGAAAACCCGCCTATACACAGCTTCTCGATTTCTATCAAAGAATACATGCGGAACAGGAATCGGCAAGACAGAATCTTCATGTTCCGCCGGTCGATTTCCGGACATCATCAAAGAAAAGGGAGTTTCAGGAAGGCTTTCCGCTCCTGAAAAAAGAGGATTTTCCCGTCGACATTCCTTCCTCTGTCACGCTTTTTGGAAGACTCCGTGAAATCGGTCGAAACGCCAGCGAGAAGCTGCGTCTGAATGTGAATGCTATCGAGCAGGCCGCGGAAAGAAAAGCGCTCGATATCCCCATCCTCATAGCCAGACATTTTGACACGGCATTCATCGATCACCTCTCCGGAAGAGCGGGGATCGATTCAGCGGTTTTGGAATTTCTCCTGCATATGAGCATCCTGCCGTCGCTTCAATCGACTGCCGGGCAGGCGGGCGATTTTCCGGATCTCAAGAACTGGCTCAAAGGATACTGTCCCTTGTGCGGCTCGCTGCCGCTGATCTCTTTTCTGAAGGAGGACGGTCAACGTTTTCTCCTCTGTTCGTTTTGCAGTTTTTCCTGGCCGTCCGAGCGGCTGAGGTGTCCGTTTTGCGAAAACAGCGATCACTCGACGCTGCACTATTTTTTTGCCGAAGGAGAAGAGGCTTATCGGGTCGATATTTGCGACAAATGCAGAAAATACATAAAGACCGTTGACATAAGAAAGCTTGGATATGACCCGGATTTGAACATGGAAGACATTACTTCGGCGCATCTCGACATAATCGCTGCCGGGCAGGGTTTTGCAAGAGCCGTTTCGACCCCCTGGTTGCCCGGAAATTCCTCGTGAAATGCGAGTAGTATGATATATTATGACGGTCCATATTCACAGCGGGGGGAATGACAATGAACGACCGAACTCCCTTCTTTAACTCGCCGATTCGCCTTCTCGGCGTCGTCATTTTTTCCGTCTTCACCTCCGAATTCGCCGTCATGAGCCTGCTGTCGGCCCTCCCTTCTCTTCCACATTGGAACTGGATATTGCTTGACTCTGCGTTGTTGGTCCTTATGCTTTCTCCCGTTGTCTACTTTCTTGCCTGCCGGCCGTTGATTGTTCAGATACAAGAGCGCCGAATGGTTGAAGATGAGCTGCGGCAGTCTCAGAAAGAATTGCTGGAAGGCAAGGAGTTTGTCAAAAAGATGACCGACGGCCTCCCGATTTTGATTGCCTATGTCGATTCCGAAGAACGATATCGCTTTGTGAATAGGGAATACGAGAACTGGTTCAGAATTCCAGCGGCGGAGGTGGTGGGCAAAACCGTCAGGGAGATGCTGGGTGAAGATAACTACTCGGCCGTCCGAGAAAAGATCCGAAAGGTGATGTCGGGAATGATAGTTCGCTTTGAAGACAAACTAACATTGAAAGACGATGTAGTCCGTCACTTTGAGGCTACTTATATACCCGATTTTGCAAGTGATCTTCGGATTAGGGGTTATTTCGTCACAGCTCAGGACATAACACACCGGAAGATAGCCGAAGAAGCCCTGGACAACCTGAGTCATTACCACGATCTCATTCTGAATGCCGCGGGCGAGGGCATCTTCGGTTTAGACCTCGACGGCAAGGTCACTTTCGTCAATCATGCCGGCGCCGAAATGTTGGGATACAGCCGCAATGAGTTGGTAGGACAGATCCACCACGATATGGTCCACCACACAAAACCCGACGGCGCCCCATATCCCAGAGAGCAATGCATCATAGCCGCGGCCTACCTAAATGGGGTCATTTATTCCGGCAATAACGAGATTTTCTGGAAGAAAGACGGTACGCCGATCTGGATCGAATGCATGAGCACCCCGCTAATGGAGAAAGGCAGGGTCAGGGGCGCTGTCGTCACCTTTTCGGACATAACAGACAAGAAGACCATTCTGAAAGAGATCGAGGAGAAATACTGCCAACTGGAAAATCTCTGGACCCAGCAGATAATGACCAAGGAAGATCTTGAGCAGAGCGAAGAGCGGGCGAAGGCTCAGTTCAAGGGCATTCCCGTACCTACATACACGTGGCAGAACATCAATCACGACTTCATACTTGTGGACTACAACTACGCAGCGGAAGAATTCACCAAGGGCAAAGTATCCGAATGGCGGGGCGCCAAACTGAGCGAGATGTATAAAGACATGCCGGAAGTCATCGCAGACATGTGGGAATGTTTCAATAAGAAAAACATCATAAAGAGGGAGATGCTGTACAGATTCCGGTCTTTTGACGCGGAGGCATATTTCACAGTGCATTATTCGTATGCTCCCCCCGATCTCGTTCTGGTCCACGCGGAAGATATTACTGAACGGAAGCTTGCTGAAGAAAAACTCATAGACTCTCTCAGAGAGAAAGAAGTCCTGCTGAGGGAGATCCATCACCGCGTGAAAAACAACATGCAGGTAGTTACCAGCCTCCTCAAACTGCAGGCCGCTTCTCTCAGGGACAAAGAAGCACGGACCGCCTTGAAAGACAGCCAGAACCGGGTGCGTGCAATGGCTCTCATCCATGAAAAACTCTACCAGGCGAAGGACCTCGCGAAGATCGATGTCGCTGAGTATATCGAATCTCTCGTTCGCGAAGTTTACGCTGCATACGGCGCCGACCCGTCGAATGTCGTCTTGAATTCTTCAGTCGAGAGACTGGTTCTCGGAGTGGACGTCGCCATCCCCTGCGGTCTGATCATCAACGAACTCCTCTCTAATGCTTTGAAGTATGCCTTCCCGTCCGGGCGAAGCGGAGAGATCGGCATTCAATTCCGCAGGAAGAACGACGACACCGTCGAAATGGTCGTGAGCGATTCGGGGATCGGCATGCCGGAAGAGATAGACATAAACTCAACCGAGACTCTCGGACTGCATCTTGTTACCATGTTGACTCGTGATCAACTCGGCGGAACTATAGACATTGACAGGTCAAGCGGCACATCATTTCATATAGAATTTCCGATCCCGGGGGGAAAATGACGCCAAGAAAGATCATCGTAGTTGAGGACGAACGCATCGTTGCCGAGGATATCAAAAGAACCCTGCAAAGCCTCGGATACGCCGTCCCGGCAACGGCATCTTCCGGCGCTGAAGCAATCCGGAAAGTGGGCGAAAACAAGCC
>JBFLXP010000169.1:0-6826 GCA_040757315.1 Nitrospirota bacterium | reverse complement strand
TGCGACATGCTGAATTCATTTCCGCTCCGGCGGATTCACCGAGCAGAACAGCATCTCGTACCGCACCGGAACTCGTCCGTTACTTTATGCAAGAGGGAGAGGTTTGTCAAGAATATCCCACGTCCGGCAGGACTTGGCTCGGATTATTCGGAAACGCCGATGAGAAGAGCAGATGCGGCATTGGAGCGGCTTTATCACGATTCTTATCGTGATACCTCGGAGGTCGTTTCGACCGAGAATGAGCGATGATGCCGCGTCTGCTCTTCTCACATGAAGAATTCACAAATTATTCTCAGGTCTTGTAAACGGAAGTAATTTTTGAATAAACTATTTGGAGAATGGATGCAGTGATTCTGGCCGGAGGAGAAAACACCAGAATGCCCTTTGTAAAGGCATTCCTCGAAATCGGCGGCAAGAAAATAATCGAGTCCAATCTGCAAGCTCTCAGAAGTATTTTCAACAGGGTATTCATCAGCACCAACAACCCCGAACTCTTTTTTTATCTTGAAGCCCACCTTATAGGAGATATCATCAAAAGCAGAGGGCCGATGGCAGGCATCTTCTCGTCTCTGATAGTCCCGGGCGTCTCCGAGGTTTTCGTAACTGCATGTGATATGCCCTTTATAAATGTTATACTTATTCGTTACATGGCGGATAAGTGGGATGGCAAGCATGACGCGCTGATCCCCATGTACAGGGGGAAACCGGAGCCTCTTTTTGGCATTTATTCAGGAAAAGTTGTTACAATTATGGAGAAAGATTTGAGAGCGGGCAGAAAAGGCTTACAGGACTTTCTCCGGAGATTGCAGGTGCTGTATATCCCGGAGAAGGAGGTGAAGGCGATAGACCCTGACGGTAGGTCTTTTGCGAATATAAACACTATGGAAGACTTGATCAGAGAGGGGGGTGGTATATGTTCGGTTTAGGAACACAGGAACTCTTTATCATAATGATTATCGTCGTTGTTCTGTTCGGAGCGACAAAGCTCCCGCAGATCGGAAGCGGAATCGGAAAAGCGATCTCGAACTTCAAGAAGAGCGTGCGTGAAGGCGAAGAGATCGATGTGACGCCCGATAAAGAAGAGAAGGAAAAGAAAAAAGAAGTCGAAAAAGACAAAGAATAAAGGTGAACAGAGGGGCTATTGCAGAGGTCAGCCTTCCCGCTTTAGCTTGTAATCTTCAGACAGTAAGAAATATTGTCGGTAACAGACCCGTCATAGCCGTCGTCAAAGCTGATGCGTATGGCCATGGCGCGGTCGAAGTCTCTAAAAAGCTCATCCATGAAGGGGCTTCCTCCCTTGCCGTCGCCTATGCCGGCGAAGCCGTCGAACTCAGAGAGTCAGGCATCGATGCCCCGATCATCGTTCTCTTCGACAGAGAGTGCTGCAGCGCTTTCTTTGATTTAAGGCTCACCCCCGTAATTCACGACATCGAAACGGCTTATACTCTCTCGGCCGAAGCAAAGAGACGGAACACAATACTGCCCGTACATGTTAAAATTGACACCGGTATGGGGAGACTCGGGCTTCAGAGCAGTCGTGTCGTAGATGATCTTCTGACAATAGCGCGGATTGCCGGTTTGGAATTCCGGGGTCTTCTCACTCACTTTTCGGAGGCGGATCTTCTTGACAGATCGTATGCACTATTGCAGCTTCAGCGGTTCAATGCTGTTCGTGAGACCCTGGAGCGTACGATAAGCAAGAGAATATTCTCCCATGTCGCAAACAGCGCTGCCGTGCTGTCCTTCCAGGATGCTCATCTTGATGCGGTCAGACCGGGCATCATGCTTTATGGATACTCGCCGTTCGGCGGGACGACAAAAGCCAGAAAAAAGGATTCAGGAAACAGAATTCAGGAAACAGAATTCGCGGACAGTGCTAAGCCGGAACTTCAAACTCTGTCCCCTGAACTTCCAAAGTTGATTCCGGCAATGACGGTCAAGACAAAAATCCTCTCGCTGAGGAGGGTCTCTTCGGGAACGCCCATAAGTTACGGACGCACCTTCGTAACCCGGAGGCCGAGTCTGATAGGCGTCATACCTGTCGGATACGCCGACGGTTACAACAGGCTCTTCTCGAATAATGCCGACGTTCTGGTGAAGGGGAAACGTGCTCCCGTTGCAGGAAGGGTCTGCATGGACCTTACGATGGTGGATGTCACAGAGATCGAGGGCGTTTCAGAAAATGATGAAGTATTCATTATCGGCAGGCAGGGAAGCGACGAGATCACTGCCGACGAACTTGCCGGAAGAGCGAATACGATATCATATGAAGTTCTTACCGCTCTCGGCAGCAGATCAGGGAAAAGATATGTTTAGACTGATCGAGACCATCGGCAGATCGATCATCCTCTTTGCAGAAGAGATGGGAAGGGTTCTTATGCTCTTCTTTGTGGCCTTGAGTCAATTATTGCGTCCTCCTCTGGAGTTTAAAAATACATCTAAACAGATGCTCGAAATCGGCGTAAGGTCTCTGCCCGTTGTTGTTATCACCGCCATCTTTACCGGCATGGTCTTTGCCCTTCAGACTTACACGGGATTCAAGAGATTCGGAGCGGAAGCGGTCGTGGGAACAGTTGTTGCCCTTTCCATGACAAGGGAGTTGGGTCCCGTGCTTACAGGTCTCATCGTCGCGGGAAGGGCAGGGGCGGCAATGGCCGCGGAACTTGGAACGATGAGGGTGACGGAGCAGATCGATGCGCTCGAGACCCTTGCAACGAACCCGGTCAAGTACCTTATTGTCCCGCGGTTCATCGCGGCGCTTATCATGCTCCCCGCGCTTTCCGTGATTGCCGATTTGATCGGTATCATCGGAGGATATGTGATAACGGTAGGTCTTTTTGACACGAGTTCCGTCGTGTACTGGAAAAGGACGTGGAACTATCTTGAAGCCAGTGATGTATATAACGGTCTCATTAAAGCCTCTTTCTTCGGAGGGAGCATTGCGCTTATAAGCTGCTACAAAGGATTTTACACGAGCGGGGGAGCGGAAGGAGTGGGAAAGGCTACGACAGGGGCCGTTGTCCGGTCGTCAATGACGATTCTCATCGCCGACTATTTCCTTTCTGCGTGGTTGTTTAAATGATAGAGATTGTCGACCTCCATAAATCATTCGGCAGCAAAGAAGTGCTCCGGGGAGTGAATCTGACGGTCGAAAAGGGCGAAAGTGTGGTTGTCATCGGAGGCAGTGGATCCGGTAAAAGCGTCCTCATCAAGCATGTTATCGGAATTCTTAAGCCGGATGCGGGAAAGGTCCTTGTCGGTTCCGTCGACATCACGAGGCTCCGCGAGAACGATCTTTATGAGCTCAGGAAGAAATTCGGCATGCTGTTCCAGATGGCCGCGTTGTTCGATTCCATGACCGTATGGGAGAATGTCGGATTCTCTCTTTTGAGGGAGGGGAAGTTGGGCAGGAAGGAGATCAAGGCGCGGGCTGCGGATGTGTTGAGGCTTGTGGGTCTCGTCGGAGTCGAGGACGTTATGCCTTCCGAACTCTCGGGCGGCATGAAGAAGCGGGTAGGGCTGGCACGGGCAATCGCCCATAATCCCGAGATCCTGCTCTACGACGAGCCTACAACAGGCCTTGATCCCATAATGGCCGACGCGATCAACAATCTCATCCTCGATATGAAAAGAAAGTTGTCGATAACTTCGGTTGCGATAACTCACGATATGACGAGCGCTTTCAAAATCGCCGACCGGCTGGCTATGCTTTACGAGGGAAGGATCATCGAGACAGGCAGCCCGGAAGAGTTCAGGAATACGGTGAACCCTGTTGTCAGGCAGTTTATAACCGGTAGTTCGGCAGGCCCTATCAAACTGGAAGGAGTACAGTATGAAAGGAATCTCAACAGAGCTTAAAGTCGGCTTGTTTGCTATTGTCGTCCTTGCAGTTTTGTCTTATATGACCTTCAAGGTGGGCGGTCTGGATTTCGTGAAAAGAGAGGGATATATTGTCTATATATATTTCAAAAACGTGGCGGGGCTGGATGAAAGAACCAAAGTCAAGATCGCGGGTGTGGATGCGGGAATTATCGAGAAAATCGAGTTGAAGGACGGAAAGGCGAAACTGATGGTGCGCATTAATAAGGACATTATTCTGTATAGTGATGCCAGCGCCTCTGTGAAGGCTGTCGGGCTTCTTGGGGACAAATACCTCGAGATAAAACCGGGCCTAAAGACACCGGTACTGACTGACGGTCAGACGCTTGAGCGCGTATTTGAGGTGGTCGACATCGATGATCTGGCCAGAAACCTGACGGCGGTGTCGGAAAACATAAACATCCTGGCGCAATCCCTGAACGAAACGCTCGGCACCGAGGAGTCGAAAGAAGCTCTGAGAGAATCCATACAGAACATACGGACTATTACAGCCAATCTGAATCAGACGATTACGGTCAATGACAGGAAATTGAGAGATGCACTCGACAACATCACCGATCTCACAGCTTCCATCAGCAATGTGGTAGAGGAGAATAGAGATAACCTGTCCACGGCAATGAGCAACATGCGGGATTTTTCCAAAACTCTTAAGGACGACACGCCGACTCTCATAGCGAACCTGAACAAAGCCGCCGGGGATCTCAGGGCGGTAGTCGAAGAGAACAGGCCGAAGATTTCGAGCACAATGGATTCGCTGAACAGTATTACCGCAAAAATCGATAAGGGGGAGGGCACTCTCGGCAAGCTCGTCAAGGATGAGAGGCTCTACGAGAATGTAAGCAAGGCGGCGGAAGGCGTTGAGAGGACGATATCGGCGGTCGAACGCTTCAGGACATTCCTGACATTTCAGGCCGACTATCTTACAGAACCCCAGGACGGAAAGGGGTATTTCTCCGTCACGCTTCAGCCGAAACCCGACAAGTATTATATTCTCGGTATTGTCTCGGACCCGCTCGGAAGAGTGAGAACGAAAGAGACGATCACAACAACGGACACGGGAACCAAGCGGGTCAAGGAAGAAAAGATAGAACAGAAGATCGAATTCACCGCTCAGTTCGCCAAGAGATTTGGAGACATTGCCTTCAGGCTCGGAATGACAGAGAATACTTTCGGAGCCGGGGCCGACTATTTCTTCTTAGGTGATAGGGGCAGGATAACAGCCGACATATGGGATTTTTCGAATGACGAGGAGGACTCAGAGAACCCTCATCTCAGGGTCGGACTCGACTATTTCCTGTTCAAGAACATTTTTGTCAGTGCCGGCGCGGACAATGTTCTTAACAAAAGGTGGCGAGGGGTATATGCGGGCGGCGGGCTCAGGTTTGAAGACGAAGATCTCAAATATCTTTTTGGAACGTTGCCGAGGATATCGACGCAGTGAAGTCTGTGATTGGAAAACGCCGTGAAGAAATTCTCGGATCAAGAAATGTTTGATCGAAGCAGCGGCGGGCACATATGCAGAAGAATTTCCCGAACGCAGAACTCGCAGCGTCAAGTTGTCAGTTTGTTGTGAATGAAAATATAAATGTTATGCTGTTAGCAAGCCACCTACAAAGGTGCTGCACGAGAACTTTTTCCACACATATGCCTGCCACACACTGAATTTCTTTGAAGAAAGGAGGTGAAGAGATGAGAATTCCCTTCATGAAACAAGTAACGTGGTATCTCGTACTGGCGATGTTCGTGATCGGCATTGCGCCGAATGTCAACGCAGGCTTTGCGCCGTCGGAGATTGTGGCCCTGGCCCGGGCCGAGAGGGTTGCGGATATTGCCAAGATCCAGAAGGCTCTGGAAATTAAGGCTGTTCAGGAAAGACTGTCTCAACTCGGCCTCACAAAGGATGAGATTCAGAACCGGCTGTCGCAATTGAGTGACGGTCAGATCCATCAGATTGCCCTTCAACTGGATGATCTTACAGTCGGACAGGATGGGCTTGGAATCATTATTGCTCTCCTCGTGATCGCAATACTTGTTGTTGTCCTGCTCAAGCTGACGGGGCATAAAGTCATTGTCACAAAATAGACCTTGCAGTTACATAAGGCCTATGAGACCGTAAAGGGAGGACAGCACGAAGAGCCTTTCGCAGCGATACATTATGGCATCGGAAGCCACATCGGAAGTACGGAATCAGGATGACATTTTCAGTAGGGGCGTGATTAATCACGCCCCTACAAATAGACGATGCCATGCCCCAATCAAATCTCATCGTCTTGAAAGGCTTCGAGGGACGTCCTCCCTTTATGCAACGATGGTCTGAAATCAAAACATGGATACGGTGTACGATAGATTGATGACAAAACACCGTATCCTCCATTTCTTTTTTTTGTCGCTGATCGTCGTGTTGTTCGTGACCACATCGTGCACGAGCATGCAGACGCTGCCCGAGCCGAAGGACGTTCACCTCATAAGGAATGTCCCTTTCTACGAGCAGGAAGCGTATCAATGCGGACCCGCTTCTCTTTCGAACGTCCTCAACTATTGGGGTATCCGTGTCACGCCTGAACAAATTGCGGAGGAAATCTTCAGCAAATCGGCGCGTGGCACACTGACTATTGATATGATTCTGTATGCACAGAGGGCGGGGTTGCGGGCCGAGCAGTACAGGGGCGATATCGGTGACATAAAGAAGAAGATCAGCGGTGGCTTCCCATTAATTGTCCTTGTAGATTACGGATTCTCCTTCTATAAACAGCATCATTTTATGGTCATTGTCGGGTATGCGGAGCAGGGCGTTATCGTTCACTCAGGAAAAACACGGGAGAAGTTGATACCGTGGAATGATTTCATGAAGACTTGGGAGAAGACAGAATACTGGACGCTGCTCGTAAAAAAAAGTAAACAGTAAAGGAGTAGACAGTAGGCAGTAAGCAGCAAAAAATGAGAAATA
>JBFLXP010000168.1:0-6855 GCA_040757315.1 Nitrospirota bacterium | reverse complement strand
TCTTTATTGGGCGCATTTCCACTGAAAACGACTCTTGCCCGTCTTAAGAAAAAGTTGCTCCAGTTCTCATCGTTGGCGTTAATTTCCCTGTCAAAATCAAGAAAGGTGTAACGGAACTGGAGGAACAGGTTTGTTTTTAAGAGAAAGTTTTCATCGGGTGTTTTTATATAAAAACCTTTATTGTATCCTGCCTGTAATCCTTTCTTCTCCGCTTCTACGGCCTTCTTTGCAACCTCGCCCGTCACGGCCTGCGGCTCAGACTGTTTTTTCTCCAGTTCATCTATCTTCTTTTTCAGGATAGTCAGCTCTTCTGTCTGCCGCTCGACCTGTTTCTTAAGCTGCTCAATCTCCGCCGATGATCCCGCTTTTGCGGGCACGGACCATGCTGTCATAGTAAAAATAACAGCCACCAATAAGACACCCAACTTCTTCATCTGATTACCCCTCCTCTGATATATTTGCCGGTTGTCCGACATTTGAAGTCTCTAATCGTCATACTGACTTGCATATGCCGCGTCATTATAAAGCCCCCCGCCGTGAAGATCTCTGCCATAATCTCTGATAATCCTTTGTCCTTTTTCGGAAGCTACAAAGTCAGTGAACCTTGCCGCCGTTGATGCTCCCGGTGTTGCGCCCGATGGCTGGGAAAGGGCGTGATAGGTATTTACGAGGAATTTGTCGCCCTTAAAGAGTATTTTAAGATTGGGCAAATTCTTTTTTTCTGCAACCCACGTGCTGCTGTCTGTCATAAAATAGCCCTTTTCATTATTTGCTCTTTTCAGCGTTGCGGTCATGAAATCTTTTGTAACAACGTACCAATCTCCCGAAGGAGAGATACCGGACTTCTTCCAGAGTTCCATCTCTTTCTTGTGGGTCCCTGAGTTATCGCCCCGAGAAAAGAATTTGGCCTTTGCTTTTGCGATCAGAGCGTAAGCATTGGCAGCATTCTTCGCTTTGGCAATCCCGGCAGGGTCATCGGGAGGACCTACAATGAAAAACTCGTTGGAACCAATGAGTGTCCTTTTGACAGCCCAGCCATCGGCTACAGCCTTTTTCTCGGCCCCAGGCGCGTGCACCATGATCATGTCGACTTTCTTTTCTTTCAAGAGCTTTAAAGAATCACCTGTGCCTGCCTTCATCCAGCAAAGGGTTGTGCTCATCTCTTTACTGAACGTTTCTGCGAGGACTTTCAGTAGCCCGAGCTCTCCGGGACTTCCCGTGGCGAGAGAAAATTTGTTTGGCCCGCTCCCATAGACTTCCGTGCATTTCTCCTGTCCATAAGAAATCGAAGCTACTCCGGTAAAGACAACAATCAATAATACGAACAGGCAACTTTGCGGCATGCTCATCTTCTTCACCGGGAGTCCGGCTTGTCGGGCACTCCCGCTTGAGGCGATTGCGAGATTCACTCTTTCTTTCGACATCAGCACCTCCTCTTTCCCGAAGGGTCTTAACCCTTCAATATCAAAAAAATAGTCAATCGCCGGCGACCAAGGCCGGATGCAAGAAAAATGTTGCACCGTCTCCGCAATCCCCTATCACAGGAGGGAATGTCCCCTCTTGGCAGAGGGGACATGGGTGCGTCCCTTCTCTCTTGGAGGGAGAAAGAAGGGCGGCGAGGGTTAGCTGCCGCTCATTCAATCGACGTCTAAGTAAATAACTTCACGCCTACAAAATCAAATTTATTATTTTCACTGCCATCATGAAATATTTTCATGTTCCATCTCTTCTCAGCATCAAACAGTATTGGCAACATCTCTCCGCAATCCTGATGAACTTTCAGGAGGAGATCAAAGAGAGATTCCGGACATCCGCCGGCTCAGCCCAGATTATTCATAAATTTGTTAGTCAGTCAGAGCAGATGCCGTATAGGAGCGGCTTTGTCCCGATTCTTATCGGGATACCTCGAGGTTCCGATTCTATCGGAACCGAGAATGAGCGATGATACTGCATCTGCTCTGAGAATCCGCTGTTCATGAATAATCTGGGTTAGACGGGATGGATTGACGGACGCAATGACAAGAAATAGAACCCGGGCAATTTGTGGACGGGCTTCATCGTTCTGCGAGCCTGCTCTCGAATAACTCAAGGGCCAGGGCGACGACCTCGTCCATATTGTAATATCTGTAATGGGCGAGGCGCCCGATGAAGTAAGTGTTCTTGATCTTTGCAACTTCTTTCTTATACTTCTCATACAGAAGATGGTTTTGTTCCCGTGGCACGGGATAATAGGGATCACCCGTGTCTGAAGGATATTCTCTCACTATCGTTGTTTTGTGATGCTTCTGACCGGTGGCATGCTTGATCTCCACAATCCTCGTGAAATCATAGTCGTTAGGATAGTTCACCTGCGAGACAGGCTGATACCATTCCCGGCCGAGGGTTTCCAACTCGAACCTTAGTGAACGATAAGGGAGAGGGCCGTATTTGAAATCAAAGAATTCATCAATCGGCCCGGTGTAAATCATTTTCTTGTGAGGGATAAGGTCCAGTATCTGCCTGTAGTCGGTTTTCAGCAACAGGTGGATATTGCCGTGCGAGATGAGCTCTTCGAACATGGCCGTGTAGCCGTGTTTTGGCATCGCCTGATACTTGTCCCCGAAATATCGATCGTCCCGGTTAGTCCTCACCGGAATTCTTGCGCAGACAGAGGCGTCAAGTTCCGACGGATCCAATCCCCAGTGTTTTTTCGTATAGTTCTTAAAGAATTTCTCATACAGCTCGTAGCCGACCTTCGACACGACGACGTCTTCCGATGTCCTGATTTCCTTGATCGGCCGGCGCACTTTCTCGAAGAATTGCGACAGCTCGAAACTCGACAGATTCAGCCCGTACAACCTGTTGACTGTGTCAAGATTTATCGGCAGGGGAAGAAGCTGACCGTCCACATATGTCATAATGCGGTACTGACAATAGTGCCATGGCGTAAATTGAGAGAGATAATCAAAGACCTTCTTGTTGTTTGTCCGGAAGTAATGAGGCCCGTAGGCATGAACCAGAATGCCGTGGTCGTCATAATAATCGTGACAATTGCCGCCGATATGTCCCCGTTTTTCCACGATGAGGACTTTCTTATCCAATCGGGTTGCGATTCTTTCAGCAAGGACGCATCCTGCCAACCCCGCACCCACAATCAAGAAATCAAACATCATTTCCCCCTCTCCGTTCCTCCGCTGAATTGAAAAGTCGTTTCTTAGTGCTATTTCTTAACATACTCGGGGAAAAAAATCCACTGACCTTTCAGGAGGACGTTACATCTCCTGACAAGCGGCTCTTGTACCCCGTTATCAAGTCTTACCGTCTTTGCAAGTTCTGAGAATGGTTTAATGAACCATTTTGAATGCATTGAATTTATTGGCAAAACTGACAAATTTTGTCTATCTTCGGGACAAAATCAGAACCGCACGGCCGCTTTTCCGATTCTGTTCCGTCTGATGATCTGGAAATATTTTTTATTTTCAAGCATATATATAAGACGCAGATACCCCGTAAGTCTGGCATGCAACTTGCTTTGAATATGTCGTAGTTCGATCTTTGACTTCTGAAGACCGGTTTCCGATAAAGGTAAACCCTGGGTAACCAGGGGGCACAAAGCCACGGGTGCTTCCGGACGTTATGCGAGGAAGGACAGCCGGGCCGCCGAAGAAACAGGCTCGAAAAATGAGAAAGTTCTTGCCCGAGGCCTGTTTCCAAGGAAACAGGCCTTTTTTTTGGCCTGATCACAGATAGCTAATGCGGCGTTGAAACCACTTGCCGATATGGGCGCCAGGGTAAGTGGCGGAGCCAGTGGCGCAACCAGCCGCGAAGGAGGCTTTTACAATGAAGAAAACAATTCAAACAATCTCAGGAGCGCGTGCTTCACTGACCGCACTGTGCGTACTGGTTTTTTCAATGCTGTTCCTGTGCAGCCCGGCGTTCTCGGATGTTCCTAAGAACTACTGGCATTCCATAGGCCCATGGGGCGGAGACAGGTACGATGTATTCGTTAATCCTGCCGATCACCTTAAAGTCTATGCGCTTGGGGGAGCGATACACCAGAGTACGGACGGCGGGAATCTGTGGCAGCCCCTCATGAACACTTCGGTCCCGACCAGGGGACTCTATGCTTATTCAATGGCGATCAATCCTCAAAACCCGGCCGAGATGTTTGTAGTAACCTTTTATGAAGGAATATGGAAAACCACAAACGGCGGGGAGCTGTGGGAGCCGGCTAATGACAACCTGCCCCTGACGGATTTAAGAATAAGGTCAGTGACGATCGATCGAGTGAATCCCGAAACCATATATATCGGTATTGATAACAGCATCGGCGGTACGCAGAGAGCAGCATATAGGAGCGGTGATGCGGGTGCAACATGGACCCCCTTCGATACCGGCCTGCCCCTGACGGGGGTCACGAGCATTTTCCAGAACCCACTTAGCAACGACCTGTTTGCCGGGACACACGGGGCCGGTATCTATAAATATAATTCTTCTTCAGGCAGTTGGATGCCGATGAATGCCGGCCTGGGTCCCGATCGCGGTCTTTTCATTACCGACATGGCTTTCGATCCGTCAAATCAGGACATCATATATGCCTGCACCAAGAAGGACTGGGTTTACATGAGCATCAACGGCGGACTGAGCTGGCAGCACATAGCCTATCCCGAACCTCTGAATGCAGCCTACCCACCGATGGCTTATTATGTGAGGACTGATCCGAATAATCCCAAGATCGTCTGGGTAGGGGCGCTTCCCGGTTCAAACTACGCGAATGAGTCCCCTTTCTACCAGGCAGAGCCTGATCAGGACGTCGGCGGCTTGTTTAGAAGTGCAGACGGCGGGGCGACGTGGCGGAAGGTTATGCGCGACTACGGCGGTTTCCGGCTCACCATCGATCCCTCCGAGACTGTCGGCGCCGGCCCGGACGTAAAATCGAAGGTCCATTATCTGGCAAGTGGCGGCGCATACGCGATCATGAAGAGCGAAGACGGCGGCGAGACATTTGAGCGCAAGATAGCAGGCTTGAACGGAACCTGGATAAATGTTCTTTATCAGCATCCTCTTGATAGCGACAAGCTTTTTGCAGCCTACGAGTCGACCTTAATCTTCAGCTTCGATGCCGGCAGGACTATGAGCTACTTCAAACCGGTCGCGGACAGCGACCCAATCTACATCTGGTCATTCGCGGTTGATCCGCTTTCTCCTTCCGTGCTTTACTATGCAACCGGTGAACCCGCATGGGCCTGGCCGGAGAACAAGGGTCTGTATAAGATTGATATTACTTCATTAGATCCCGCACAGGAAATGAATCATGTCTCAGGCGAACTGATCCCCTCGACGCAGGGAATCGGCATATGGGAGGTCTATATCCCCGTGAACTCGGTCCTCTACCTGGCGACCCAGGACAGGGGAGTTCTGAAAAGTACTGACGGCGGTCAATCATGGCAGGAAATGAATGACGGTCTTGGCTCAATGAGTGTAACCTGTCTTGTTTTTGATGAGAACGGAAACCCGCTATATGCAGGCACGAGGACGAACAATGGCGTCTCCGGCACCTGGTACCCTCAACCCGGAGAAGAAGGCGCAGTGTATAAATGGTCGACGGTTACCAACCGCTGGGCCCGCATCGGGACAACCGACATTACGAGTGCGGTTTTTGACCTGGCGATACTTCCGAACAACCCGGATACCGTTTACGCCGGAACGCTGGCGGGCCTTTACATATCAGGAGACGGAGGCGCTGCATGGACCAAGCATTCCCTTGGCCTCCCTTCGGACATTGCGATTTCCGGCGTTGAAATAGATCCCAACAATACCCGGAGGATCGTGGTGGGAAGCTGGGACAGCGGCGTGTACATGTCAGTGGACGGAGGAAACAACTGGGACGAATTCCACTATGGTATGACGCATCTTCTCGTCCATGATGTCCTTATGGACAGAACTCAATCCGACCTTCTCTATGCTGCTACCTTGGGAGGCAGCGTTTTCCAGTGCACCACGGGGCACGAACCGGTTGTTCAGTCGGTCACTGCCAACGCGGTATCCTTGCAGACACCGTATGCCGTCTCGGTCAAGGAAAAGGAGACTGTCCGCATCGCTGTGACCGCAACCGATGCCGACGCCGGAGAATCACTCACGTATGCAGCTTACTACACCAACGTGGAAATTCCTGCGCCCGGCGAAAATCCGGATTTCCCTCTTGTGTTCGACCCGCTTACAAAGACACTTGAATGGACGCCCGCCACCGGCACCGCAAGCGAGCAACCCTATACCATTGTCTTTGTCGTCAGTGACGGAGTATTCTCCGTCCAGGTCGAGGTTGATATTACAGTACGGCCTCCCGACATTGTCTATGCGCCGGAGGTGAAACTCTCACTGAATAAAAGCAGCTATCGCAGGTATGACCAAATGGATCTGACCGGGGCGTTCAAGAATTTGTATTCCCCATGCTCTGTAGACTTCTATCTGGCGTTCGGGACTCCGGCCAATCCCATGAAGCAGTACATTAAGACCGTGAAAAACGCTTTCCTGCCCAACGGACTCGATATCACAATACGTCTCCTTTCTTTCAGGTTCTCTTATTTCGCACCGGGAGAATATGTTTTGACCGGTATCATTGTCCCTGCAGGCGGAAACGTAGCAGACAGCTCCGTCTGGCTCAGCAGCAGCACGGCAACGTTCACCTTCAGCAATTAGCATCGATTGAAAAGTAGGGGCGAGGTCACCTCGCCCCTACAAATAACCACGATGACATGATCGATCTCATCGCCTTGAAAGGCTTGAGGGACGACCTCCCTTTCATGCAACGATAGCGGCAACTACCATGACTTCAGAGCCATTATGTCCGATTCCGGCAGGTTGAGGGTTTCCCGA
>JBFLXP010000167.1:0-6874 GCA_040757315.1 Nitrospirota bacterium | reverse complement strand
GAAATGGCAAGAGGCAGACCTTGAGGAAAGAGAAGAATTTTTCGGACAACATAGAGAAGTCCGCAAAGAACCTTTTGCGCGGTAGGAAAGAGGGCTACACATTCTGGCATTATGCCTACGTTCTCGGCATTGGAGGATGGCTTCTGGCAATCCCGATCGTCGGCGGAGCGTATCTGGGTAAATACCTCGACGGGAAGATCGGATCCGGCGGTATCTCCTGGACCCTGACCTGCATACTGATAGGCATCGCCATGGGAATTTACAATGTCTGGTACTTCCTGATGAGGAAATCCCGATGATAGGTTCTGAAGATATTTTCCCGCGAACTCTTTTTTCAGTCGGTCCGGTTAATATTACCGACACCGTTGTCATCACATGGTTTGTCATGTGCGTTATTTCCTTGGTCTGTTATCTTCTCACGAGAACGCTCTCGATGAGACCGTCTTTGCGCCAGGAAGTCGTCGAAGCCGTCTTTGAGGCGATAGAGAAGACCGTGAAGGACGTGCTGCCGGTGAACCCATGGATGGTTGTACCCGTCATAGGTACCTTCTGGATTCTCATAGGTTTTTCCAACCTCATGGGCCTGCTTCCGGGGCTGAAAACTCCCACTGCCGATCTGAATACAACTTTTGCCTTCGCTGTAATATCCTATTCCATGACTCACGTCTTCGGGATCAGGACGCAGGGGTTCAGGGAGTATCTTGGTCATTACAAGGAACCCTCGTGGGTGCTTCTTCCCTTTCATCTCGTTGCCGAGGTGACGAGGACGATCGCCCTGTCGGTCAGGCTTTTCGGCAATATGTTGAGCGGAGATATGATCGCAGTAATCCTGCTCGGCATCGCAGGACTGCTCGTTCCTGTTCCGTTTGACATTCTGCATATTGTGATCGGGCTGATACAAGCTTATATATTCGGTGTCTTGACCCTTGTCTTCATTGCAGGGGGAGTTAGAACAAAATAATAAGGAGGCTTTTTATGGATTCACTTACGATCATCATTTCGGCGTCGATAATCGCAGCAGGGTTTGCGATAGCGGTAGGCGGATACGGGCCTGCGAGGGCGCTGGGTGAAGCCCTCACACGGGCGCTCGAATCGATAGCGAGACAGCCGGAGGCCGGCGCCCAGATCACGAGGACGCTTTTTGTCGGCATGGCCCTCATTGAGTCGATAGCTATTTATGCTTTCGTGATCGCGCTGATCATCCTGTTCGCCAACCCTCTGATCGGGTATGTCGTGAAATGAAATTCGACATCTGGACATTCCTTTTTCAGGTAGTAAACTTCATTGTCCTCCTGTTTGTCCTGAGAAGGATTCTCTACAAGCCCATCAGGGAAATAATGGAAAAGCGCAGGGGCATGATAGAAAAAAATATCCGGGAAGCCGAGGCGATCAGAAAGGCGGCGGACGACCTGAGGGAAAAATATGAGCAGGAGATGAGCGGTCTGACGGAGGAGCGGAAGAGAATGCTCGAAAAGATTCAGGAGGAGCTTTCGGAAGAAAAAAAGCGGCTGATTGACAAGGCAGAGAAGGAGGCGTCGGGGATTATAGAAAAAGAAAAGGCGCTATTCGAGGCGGACAAGAGAAGAGCCGAATCAGCCCTGAAGGAAAGAGCCGTGGACACCGTATGTCTGCTTGCATCTAATATTTTTAGAGACCTATCGGACCCTGAGTTTCATAAGGCAATATTCAGAAAACTTGAGGGGCAAATTGAGAAGGTCGCCCCTAATGTCGTCGAGGACAAGATTGGGGATGAAGCCCTTTCGGTGGACGTCTCGTCGGCGTATAAATTGACGGAGGAAGAGATGAGAAAAATCCGGGAAACCGTAGAAGCGGCGACCCGCAGACGGGTATCCATAAAAGCGACGGTCGACGCCGGTCTCATCGCAGGGGCAAAAATAAGAATGCTCGATATGGCCTACGATTTTTCCATCTCCGGACAGATCGAATCTTTGAGGGCTAAACTGAAAGAGGCCTGAGACCTATGCATTCATAAATAGTGCAGACTTGGTTACCGCTTGTCTGTCATGCCCGCAGGTCGTTAGCGGGCATCCAGGGGTCTGGATTCCCCGGTCAAGCCGGGGAATGACGATGACGGCGTATCCATGGCACTTTGAGACCGTTAACAAATGGAAAAGGATCTGGCAATATTCTTCGATAAGATAGACGAGAAAGTGCGCGAAACCGGGTTCCAGGTAAGTGTCACAGAAGAAGGGAAGGTGCTCTCGGTTGGTGACGGCATCGCACATGTGGGCGGACTGGGAGACGCAAAACTCTACGAGCTGATTGAATTTCAGGGAGGAGACAGAGGCATAGTATTCGATCTCGCCTCGGATAGCATCGGGACGGTCCTGCTTACGGAGCTTAACGGAATTCGCGCCGGAGACAGCGCATTCAAGACGGACAAAATCGCCTCGGTGAAAGTCGGTGATCAGTTGCTGGGAAAGGTGCTCGATGCTTTGGGTGCCACCCTTGAAAAAGAATTCGAGCTCGAACAACCCGTTATGTATACGGTAGAGAGAGAAGCGCCCACTCTACTCCAGAGGGATTTTGTCAACGAGCCCCTTCATACGGGGATAAAGGTTATCGATTCGATGCTGCCGATCGGAAGAGGCCAGAGAGAGCTCATAATCGGCGACCCCTCAATCGGAAAGACCTCCATCGCCATCGATACCATCATTAACCAGAAACATTCCGACGTCATATCCATCTATGCGGCAATAGGCCAGAACAAGTCTCACATACTGAAGGTGATTGATGAGATCAGAACGTACGGGGACCTATCTAAGACGATCTTTGTCGTCGCCGATGCATCCAACTCCCTCGGTCTCCAGTTCATCGCGCCTTACAGCGCGACGGCGATTGCAGAGTATTTTCTCGACAGAGGAAAAGACGTGCTTATAGTATATGACGATCTGACAAAACACGCCGAAGCATACCGCTCCCTCAGCCTCCTTCTGAAAAGACCCCCTGGGAGGGAAGCCTATCCGGGAGACATTTTCTATATACATTCAAGACTCCTTGAGAGGTCAGCGAAGCTTGGAGAAGCCTATGGCGGCGGTTCTCTCACCGCCCTGCCGATCGTCGAGACCCAGCAGGGCAGGATCTCATCCTATATTCCAACCAATCTTATCTCCATTACGGACGGCCAAATCTATCTTGATATGCTGTTGTTCAACAAAGGAATACGGCCTGCGGTGGACGTGGGAAAGTCGGTATCGAGGATCGGGGGAAAAGCGCAGGTCGATATTATGAAGGACGTAGCGGAGAGGCTCAAAATCGATTATTCAAGATTTACGGATGTGGAGGTCTTCACCAAATTCGGTGCCCACGTCGAGGAGGAGACAGCGAAGCTGATTAGACGAGGCGAGCGGCTGAGGGAGATATTGAAACAGCCCAGGTTCTATCCCTTTTCTCTTGACGAAGAGGTGTTGAGCTTCATAATCCTGGAGTCGGGCAGACTCGACGAAGTGGATTTGTCCCTGGTGGAGGGGGCCTGCCGGGAAATTCTCTCCAAGATTAGAGAGGCTTTTCCTCAAGTTGTCGACCGCATCCGCGGTGAAGGAAGAATTGGAGAAGGAGATTCAACTGCGTTGAGGGACTTTGTCGCAAGTTTGGAGATAGGGGTTTGAATTCTTCCGTTGAAGCGGAAAGAGAGATAGGCGCCTTACATTCCATCGAAGACATAGTGGGCGCTATGAAGGCGTATGCCGGTGTTACCATAAGGAAGACCGAGGAGACCGTGCCCAATATAAGGGAATATGAACGAAACATGCTGTCGGCGCTGGCCGATGTGGCGGACCATAACCCCTATCCGCCCTCTAAAAAGGAACGAGGCAAGAGAATCGTCGTAGCCTTCGGCTCTTCCCAGGGGATCTGCGGTCCCTACAATGAGAAGGTGGCCGATGCCGTTGCAGAGAACTCTGCCGAAGGTGACGTCCTCTTTGTAATAGGATCACGGCTCCAGTCCGCCCTGGAGGCGCGAAGTGTGCAATATGAATATCGGGGAGATTCGGCATTGAGCATAGAAGGGATTCAGAAGGCATTGACCGAGACGACGGAGAATATCATGAATATCTACTACAGCCGGGGATTCCTCGCCCTCGTGTGCCTGTTCACATTTGTTACCGTAAAAGGTGCGGAGATCTCGGTCGAGAGAATCCTTCCTCCCGAACTCGAAAGAGTGTCTTCTCCGGGAGAATCGAAAAATCCGATCCTTACATATATGGATCCCGGAACAATTTTTTCCCGGGTGTTGGAGGAATTCCTATACATCGGTCTTTACAGATGTTGTGTTGAGTCGCTCCGCAGTGAAAACTGGTACCGGCTCAGGAGTATGGAGGGCGCATCGGAAACTCTGAAAACGCATCTTTCCGAACTTAAAACACTGCAGAAATATCTGCAGCAGGAGGAGATAACGGAAGAGATGCTTGAAATACTGGGGAGTGGAATGTTTTATGGGCGGTAAGCCTTAGGTCGGCAGGCATATGTGCAGAAAGATATCTCGAACGCAGAATTTGCGGCGTTCGGTTATCAGATAGTGCCTGAATCTGGGGATAAGGATCGTCATTGCGAGTGAAACGAAGCAATCTCGCCTTTCCATGGAGATTGCCACGCACCTTGAAGGTGCTCGCGATGACACTCAAATATAGCAGTAAAGTCATTCATCGTTGGATTCGGGGGCTTAAGCAGTAGAATGCCATGACTCTTCCGGCGTTTGTCGAGCATTTTCCGTATGCAGGCCTTTCGGCACTGCTGATATTGGGCGCTCTGGGATTTCCATTCCCGGAGGATACTACGCTGGTTCTCAGCGGAGTGCTGATCGCATCGGGAGTTGTCAAACCTCTTATTACGCTGAGTGTCGTCTATGTAAGTCTTCTGACGGCTGATTTCACTCTCTATTCCTTCGGCAGAAAATATGGTCGAATGGTTGTCACTCACAAGAGGTTCAGCAAGATTATCACACCAGAGAGGTTGTCTGTATTGGAAGAAAAATTTAACAGAAGGGGCGCTGTTGTCATTCTGGTCGGGCGGCACCTCGTAGGTCTCAGGGCGCAGATATTCCTTGTCGCGGGTATCATGCGGATGTCCCCCGTCAAATTCCTGTTTGCCGACGCGATATCTTCAATATTCACTATCGCGGTGATGGTCGGGGCAGGATACGCCGGCGGCAACAGTATCGAGGTTTTGAGAAGAGACATGTCGAGAATTGAACACATCGGCATCCTTGCCGGTCTTGTCGTTCTTGCGGGCTTCGTTATTCTCCGCTTTCTGAAGTACCGTCGACAACCGGGGCAATAGAACTGGGTAAACTGTAAGAAAAAGATATGAGGGAGGCAGATCGATGATGAGAGTATATTTGATCGCTGTTTTGTCGCTGTTTCTTGCTGCATCTGTCGCCGTCTGCTTTGCGGGTGAAGAGAAGGGAAAGGCGGGGGAAGCGCTTTTCAATGAGCACTGTGCCATGTGCCACCCTAACGGAGGAAACATAATAAGCCCAGAAAAAACTCTTCACAAAAAGAACCTGGAAGCGCACAACTTGGGGAAGCCGGAAAACATCGTCAAGTACCTGAGAAATCCCGGACCCGGAATGCCTTCGTATGACGAAAAGAAACTTCCTGACGACGCGGCGAAAAAGATCGGAGAGTATATTCTGAAAACGTTTAGATAGTGTTGCTCACAATCCGAATTTCCTGAACACATAGAACTTCGGGAAATCGATTGCCAGGGTGAATAACGCCGAGAACGCCAGAACTGCAAAGACTTGATGGGCTTCGAGGGGCGGCACAATAATTCCGTGTATACCCAACAGAGTGAATATCACTATCGTTGCCGAACTCAGGAGAAGAAGCTCTCTGCCCGGAAGCGACGACCAGAAATGTCTTCTTTCTCTCACGATCAAAACCCTGAACTGACTGTTGAATATGAGGTTCAACATTACGAGAGTTCGCAATTTTTCCCATTCCAGGTGAAAGTAATGTATGCCTATCAGCATTACGACCATGCCTTCCGCAATCAGGAGTATTCCTGGAACAAGACAGGCCATCGTGATGTTCTTCACGCTCCACTTGTTTGGATTGCTCGTAGGCGCCGCATTGTCGGTTGCAAGCGACATTGTGACAAAGTCATTCGCAAACACGAGCAGCGACATTCCGAGAAGAGAGAGAACGATGTCCCCCAGCCAGAGAAAACTCAATGTCAGCAGGCCGACGAACTCTATGACCTTCGTGACCTTGTTTATCACCCAGGACAGCATTCGCTGATATGTCTGCCTACTGATCGTTATAGCGTCGATTATCACGCCCATGCCCGGTTCGGTAAGGACAACACTTGCAGCCGCCTTCGCCACGTCCGCCGAATTGCTCACGGCTATCCCCATCTCCGCCTGTTTCAGGGCCGGGGCATCATTCACCCCGTCTCCGGTCATTCCGACGATATGCCCCCGGGATTGAAGTAGTTTCACGATCCTGAACTTGTCCTCGGGATATATCTCCGCCAGTCCGTCGCTCTCTCCCACCCTCCTGATCTGCGCATCTTCCGGCAAATCCTTGATTTCTGCCAGACTGATGACGGCGCTGCCTATGCCCACTTCACGGGCAATTTCCTTCGCAATAGCGATATTGTCTCCCGTAAGCATCATCGGCTTTATGCCGAGCCGTTTCGCTTCTTCTATCATGTTTCCCGAATCAGGCCTCGGAGGATCGGCAAGGAGCAACAGGCCGGCAAAAACAAGCTTGTCGAAGTCGTCCGCTTCCGATCTCGCCACGGCTATGGTCCTGTAGCCTTTACGGGAAGATTCTTCCACAGCCCTTTCTATCTGCCCGATCACGTTCTCGTCAGTTCCCGCGCAGAGAGACATGACGGTCTGTACCGCGCC
>JBFLXP010000166.1:0-6895 GCA_040757315.1 Nitrospirota bacterium | reverse complement strand
GACGGAATGATGAAACAGGCCGGCCTTTTTCGATCGAACGAAAAGGTGCAGGAGCGCATCATGGACAACATCGATCTCGAAAGGGAACGCGGCATAACGATCATGGCAAAAAACGCGGCCGTGAGATATAACGGCACAAAGATAAATATTGTCGACACGCCAGGCCACGCCGACTTCGGCGGCGAGGTTGAGAGGACGCTGAAGATGGTGGACGGAGTTCTGCTGCTTGTCGACGCCTCGGAAGGTCCGCTGCCCCAGACAAGGTTCGTTCTTCAGAAAGCCCTTGAGCTGAAACTTCCCCCGATACTTGTGATCAACAAAATCGACAGGCCCGATGCGAGAATACAGGCTGTGCTTAATGAAGTGTACGACCTTTTCATAGATCTGGATGCAACAGAGGATCAACTCGACTTCCCCGTCATTTACACAAACGCTAAGCAGGGCTGCGCGAAACTCAGCATAGAGGAAGATTCGGACAATCTCAAGCCTCTTTTTGACACGATAATGGAGACTATACCTCCACCCGCAGGCGAACGCGCGGGTCTCCTGCAGATGCTTGTGACCAACATAGACTACGACAACTACGTGGGAAGACTCGCCATCGGCCGCATATTTTCCGGTACGGTGAAGACCGGGGACACCGTCGTCATGGTGAAGGGTGACGGCCAGATGTCTAAAACAAAGGTACCTTCACTTTACACATTCCGGGGACTCGACAGAGTTGCGGCGGATGAGGCATACGCCGGTGAGATAATCGCCCTTGCCGGAATGGAAGGAATAAATATAGGAGATACGGTCACCGATGCAGAAACTCCGAAACCCCTTCCCAGGATAAAAGTTGATGAGCCGACGATCTCCATGGTGTTCTCCGTCAATTCGTCCCCTTTCGCCGGCAAGGAAGGCACTCATGTAACATCCAGGAAATTGAGGGAGAGACTCGAAAAGGAACTTCTTTATAATGTGGCCATCAGGGTGGACTTCGAAGGGACGGACTCTTTTAAGGTCATGGGACGCGGGGAGCTTCAGCTTGCAATACTTATCGAAATGATGCGACGGGAAGGATATGAGCTTTCGGTGGCGATGCCCGAAACCATAACGAAGACTGTGAATGGGGTTCTCCATGAACCTATGGAACTGCTTGTCATAGACGTGCCCGAAGAATACATCGGCGTCGTTACCCAGCAGATAGGCATGCGACGGGGCAAAATGCAGAAGATGCAGAATAACGGCTTTGGAAGGGTGAGGCTTGAATTCAGGATACCATCGAGAGGCCTGATCGGTTTCAGGTCGCAGTTTCTTACGGATACGAGAGGAACGGGACTGTTAAACCACCTCTTCGACGGGTACGACCCCTGGCACGGTCCTATGTCAAAGAGACAGACAGGGGCTCTTGTAGCAGACAGGCACGGCGTCTCGACAATTTATGCGTTATTCCACCTGCAGCCCCGGGGGGTACTGTTCATCAGGGAGAATACTTCGGTTTACGAGGGAATGGTCATCGGCGAGAATTCCAGGGCCAACGATCTCGATGTGAATGTCATCAAAGAAAAGAAACTGACCAACATGCGAGCCGCCAACGCGGACGAGGCGCTGCAATTGTCGCCTCCAAAGATTATGAGCCTTGATCACGCAATAGAATTCATAAAGGAAGACGAGCTTGTGGAAGTGACCCCCGAATCCGTCAGGATTCGTAAGAAGATATTGGAAGCAGGCAAGAGGAAATAAGATACGCGGTGTTATTTGTCATTCCGGCTTGGCCGGAATCTTTCCGAAGAAGGATTGCCGACAAGCGGCAATGACAACATATAACACCTGCAGCCCATGAAGGCTTTCTCTCCTTAAGGAGTGTTGCCCGCGATAAAATTCAGATAAGTCAGAAATTCATTTTCGAAATTATCACTCAGGATTTTCTTGCCCAGGGTCTGACGTATCTCATCGAAACTCCAGTATTTCACCTCATCAATCTCTTCTCTGCTGAAAACGATTTCGCCCTCGTACACGCAGCGGTATGTCGTGACAAGTTCGGTTTCGTAAGGATTTCTGTGGATGTAAGAATAGAGGTACTCGGGCTCATGTACCGTTATGCCGAGTTCTTCTTCCATCTCCCGCTTGGAAGAGACATGCAGGTCTTCGCCGATTCCCACATGTCCTCCCACGGATGTATCCCACTTGCCGGCAGCGACGTCTTTGTTCTGCGACCGCTTCTGCAGGAGAAGGTCTCCCGCCTTGCTGAATACGAGGACGTGCACCACGCGGTGGATCAGTGAAGGATTGCCGTGGATTTCCGATCTAAGAGCAAATCCGACGACCTCGCCTGCTTCGTTAACGATCTCTAAGAGTTCTTCCCGTTCCGTGGACATTCATGCAGCAGAAATTATTATCGGGTTTACTGAGCGGGTTGTTAAGAACGCGGGTTCCGGAGACCGGAACCCGCGTTGTTTTGTTAGACTTTTTGGACGTTTTCTGCTTTCGGACCCTTGGGCCCGTCGACGACTTCAAAGCTTACGGTCTGTCCCTCAGCCAGTGTCTTGAAGCCGCTTCCCTGGATAGCTGAATAGTGCACAAATACATCTCCGCCATCTTCCTTGGTAATGAATCCAAACCCTTTGGACTCGTTGAACCATTTAACGGTTCCTTTTACCATGCTGCGACACCTCCTTGATGATTAAAATCGAAGATTACGGAAAGCTGCTATAAATGCTGCAAAGGCGGAACGTCTTTGAAGCTACCTACAAAACAACTTCCGAAACTTCGCCGATAGTATCTCATAAGAGATCAGAAAAGGTCAAGCAAAATCAACACCTTGCTCGAAATATGTTCCGGACCGAGGCACCGGAAATCAACTGGAAATCAATCGTTGACAGAAAAGTGCGATTCGATTACTCTAAGAAAATATTACCGCCGACAGCCTGCTGGATATGAGAGAAAAAATAATCAAGGCATTTGAGGAGAGCATCCGGGTGAAGGAAGAATTCCTGGACGCAAAGAATGTGGACAGGATTATGGATGTCGCGAAGGCGATCGCCCAGGCGTTCAACGACGGGAAGAAGGTGATCCTCTTCGGCAACGGAGGCAGCGCCACCGACGCTTCACACATTGCGGCAGAGTTCGTGAACAGATTCAAGAGAGAGCGCCCCAGCCTTCCGGCGCTGGCGCTCAATACGGACGTGGCGGTGATGACGTCAATCGCAAACGATTATGACTTCTCCGAGATTTTCGCGAGGCAATTGAAATCCCTTTCCGCAGAAGGCGACGTGGTAATTGCAATCAGTACAAGCGGGAATTCTCCGAACGTTCTCAAAGCTGTGGAGGTCGCCAGGAAAAAGAAACTCATCACGGTCGCATTCACAGGCTCGAAGGGTGAGAAATTCGCTTCCCGTGCAACTTACGCATTCATAGTCCCGTCGGACAGCACGCCCCGCATTCAGGAAACACACATTACACTCGGGCATGTCCTTTGCCAGATGGTCGAAGAGATCCTCTTTGAAGCTCCCCGGAAGAAATGACCATGACCATTCCCTTTCTATGCTCTATCTATGCCCTATTCAGTCCGGAAGATAAAATCTTGTTCAAAATAAAAATAGAAACTAACCAAGGAGACGTGGAGAAGGCATATGTATGAACTGCTTTCAATCTTTAACACACATTTTTCATGAATATTTTGCAAGAGAAGAGAGGATTCAGCATAGGAGCGGCTTTATCCCGATTCTTATCGGGGCCGAGAATGAGCGATGATGCAGCATCCTCTCTTCTCGCCGCCGGTTTACGGATAATCCGGGTTGAGTTAATTCCATGCTCTGTGCCTCTGTGGTGAAATTTTTTTTGTTCCGGCTTTGCCGGATCAGGCTATGATAATCCTCGGCATTGATCCCGGCCTTTCCAGCACCGGCTTCGGGGCGATCCGGTGCCGCATGGATATCCCCGCCCTTCTCACCTGCGGCCATTTGAAAACGTCGAGCAAAGACCGTGTCCCAAACAGACTCTATCAAATCCATACCGACATGGAACAATTGCTCCAGTCTCTTCATCCCGACCTGGTAGCCGTCGAAAATGTCTTTTCTCTGGTCAGATATCCGAAAGCCGGCATGCTCCTCGGCAGTGTTTTGGGTATTGTATATGTTTCTGCTTTTCACCATAATATTCCTATGGTCGAGATAACGCCAAGGGAGGTGAAAAACGCCCTGGCGGGATATGGCGGAGCGAGTAAGCAGCAAGTCAGGACCCGTGTGAAGAAACTGCTCAACATAGGCCGTTTACAGTCGCTCCATGCATCCGATGCTCTGGCGGTTGCGCTGACGGCTTTTTACAGAGGATCTTTCACGGAGAAAGCATGATATCCTACCTAAAAGGGTCGTTAAAGACGAGCTACGCCTATGACGACAGGATCACTCTGGTCGTGAACGGCATAGGCTATGACGTCCTCCTGCCCGGATTCGTGATGAACAGCATCAAAGGATCCCGGGCCGACGGGGACGAAGTCGAACTCTATGTATCATACAACCAGACCGAAAGGCAACCGAAGCCGGTTCTGGTGGGCTTTCAGTCTTCCCTCGATAAAGAATTCTTTGAACTCTTCATCTCAGTGGAGGATATCGGTCCCGCCGCCGCGGTCAAGGCGCTCACGAAACCGGTGAGAGAGATTGCCGGGCATATCGAGGACAGGGATACGAAATCTCTCAGGCAGTTGAAAGGAATAGGAGAGAGAAAAGCGGAAAAGATTATCGCAACTCTCAAAGGCAAGGTTGCCAAGTTTGCGCTTATGCCGGAAATGGAAGCAGCGCCCGCTGCTGCTGAAGACTTCAGAAAAGAAGTCGAAGACGTGATGGTCAGCCAGTTGGGACATAAGCATCCGGAAGCACGCCGGATGATCGAAGACGCAATAAGGCGAAATCCCCGAATCAGTTCATCGGAGGAATTGTTCGAGGAAGTCTACAGAGGACAGAGTAAATGATCCAGGAAGAATCCGGAAGAATCAGGGACATCGTCACGGAAAAAGGCAATGTGGACGAAGACGCGCCGGTGAGTCTGAGGCCGGAACGGCTTTCGGAGTATATCGGACAGGAAAAGATCGTCGAAACTTTGAAGATAGCCATCGAGGCTGCTTTGAAGAGGAAGGAATCTCTGGACCATATCCTTTTTAACGGCCCCCCCGGCCTCGGCAAGACAACGCTGGCCCATATTATCGCCAATGAAATGGGAACGAGGATAATCCCCTCTTCGGGCCCTGCTCTCGAAAAAGGCGGCGATCTCATGGGCATTCTGACCCATCTGGAAAAAGGAGACATCCTGTTCGTCGATGAGATCCACAGGATACCTAAAATCGTCGAAGAGTTTCTGTACCCTGCGATGGAAGACTATGCCGTGGACTTTGTTTTCGACAAAGGCGTCCATGCCCGGACCCACAGGTACCGTCTTGAACCATTCACTCTGATCGGCGCAACAACCCGTGCGGGGCTTCTCTCGTCTCCTCTCAGAGAACGGTTCGGCATCACCCGGGACCTGGATTTTTACCTGGAAGACGAGCTTATCCTGATAGTGAAGCGTTCAGCCGCTCTGCTCAAGGTTCCGATAGATGACGAAGGCGCCTTCCAGATTGCCCGGAGAGCCCGCGGGACGCCGCGCGTGGCGAACAGACTGCTTAAGCGGATTCGCGATTTTGCCCAGGTAAGGGCGGGAGGGAAAATAACGGGGCGTGTGGCGGTAGATGCCCTGACTCTTGAAGGTATCGACGAACACGGTCTCGGAGAGACGGACAGGAAGCTTCTGCATACCGTTATCCTGAATTACAAGGGCGGACCGGTCGGCATCGAGGCGATCGCCTCCACGCTCCAGATCGAGACCGATGTACTGCTGGACGTAATCGAACCTTATCTTCTGAAGTCAGGCTTCATCATCAGGACTCCTCAGGGCAGGAAGGCTACGGAAAAGGCGTATTCTCATCTCAATATTTCATTTCATAATGAGCCGGACCTCTTTGGCGGCGCCAAACCGAAGCGCAGTCCCAAGACCCAATGAGAAAGATCATCTTCACCCAGGACATTAATGCAATCCTCGAATGGAAAGAGACTTTTCTCAACAGGTCCGACGTGAAGATTTTCGCGGCTGCAGGCAATGAGGAAATACTCGCGCTCCACAAGTCTGAACGGGCCGACCTTATAATTGCCGACCTCGACTCGCCGGACATGACAGGCGAGATTCTCGTCTCGCGAATACGTGACGACGCTGAATTGCGCAAGGTCTCAATTATCCTGATATGTTCGGGCTCCGAGTCCCACGCTCAGCGCTGTCTGCAGTGCGGGGCGAACGCGTTTGTTGCGAAACCGGTCAACAGCGCCACTTTATTACAGGAAGTTCATCAGCTTCTTCTGGTGGCGCCCAGGAGATCATTCAGGGTGCCGTTGAGCATCCGAGTTCATGTGACGTCGAAGGGGACGCCATTCCTGGGATATGCCGAGAATGTCAGTATGTCAGGCATGCTGCTGCATTCGGAGGCTGTTCTTTTCGAGGGTGATGCGATAACGTGCAGCTTCTATCTGCCGGACTCCACGCATGCAGTCACAAACGCCGAGGTTGTCAGAGTACTCGAAAAAGCGACCGAGCATGATGCCAACGGCTACGGCATCGAATTCATCGATCCGGGCACCCAATTCGAAGCGGCGATAAAGGCGTTTGTGGAGAAGGGGAGATAGCAATGAAGCTTCTAATGCATATCTGCTGCGCGAACTGCAGTCTGTACCCAATCCGGACACTATCTTCTAAAGGCATAGACATAAGGGGCCTCTGGCTGAATCCTAACATTCATCCCTATACCGAATACAGGATGCGACTCGATTCTCTGCAGAAGCTTGAAGAGATGTGGAATCTCGACATTGAATATGTAGACGAGTACGGATTG
>JBFLXP010000165.1:0-6901 GCA_040757315.1 Nitrospirota bacterium | reverse complement strand
CGTTTTTCTGGGTCTCGCAGCCGGCGCGACCGTCCTTACGTGGGTTCCCGTTCCATGGCTTCCATGGTTTACCTGGGGCATATGGCTCTTTATCATTACAACTCCCATTATGATCTTCGGAGGCAAAGGTTTTTTTGTAGGCGCTTACCACGCGATTAAGGACCGCGTGGCGAACATGGATCTCCTGATCGCCCTCGGAACATCCACCGCGTACGTTTACAGCGCCTTCGTTGTCTTTTTCCCCGGAGTCCTTCCAGTCGAGGAGAAAAACGTTTATTTCGAGGTCTCTGCGATTATCATAGCTTTTGTCCTGCTTGGGAAATACATGGAGGAGATAATAAAAAAGCGGAGTTCCGCGGCAATCAGAAAACTCCTCGATTTGAGACCCCAGACAGCGCGGGTTATAAGGGACGGCAAAGAAGTGGAGATATCCGCTGAAGCTGTCATGGCAGGTGAGATTGTGGTCGTCCGGCCGGGCGAGAAGATTCCGACAGATGGAATTGTGACGGGGGGCTATTCCTCCGTTGATGAAAAAATGATAACCGGTGAAAGTGTCCCTGTAGAGAAGAAAGCAGGCGATGAAGTGATCGGCGGCACCATTAACAAGGTGGGATCTTTTCATTTCAGGGCAACAAGGGTCGGCGCCGATACGACGTTAAGCCAGATTATAAAGATGGTTGAAGAAGCCCAGGCATCGTCCGCTAATATCCAGAGGCTTGCAGACAAGGTTGCATCCTATTTTGTCCCGGCGGTCATCGGTGTCGCTTTTTTTGCGGCGGCCGGATGGTCGCTCCTCGGGAATTATACATCGGCGCTCCTTTCGTTCGTTGCGGTGCTGATCATCGCCTGTCCGTGCGCACTCGGAATAGCAACCCCCGCAGCATTAATGGTCGGTGTTGGGAAAGGCGCGGAACTCGGCATTCTGATAAGAGGCGCCGAGTACCTTGAAAAGGCGGAAAAACTGAATGCGGTCGTCTTTGACAAAACCGGAACCCTTACGAAAGGGGAGCCGGAAGTCACGGGCATCGTAACTTTCAGCGGAAGTGAAGCGGATGTCATTCTGTCTGCGGCCATAGCGGAGAAAGGCTCGGAGCATCCCCTCGCGGAAGCGATAATCAAGAGGGCCGATATGTCGGGTCTTTCATTGCCCGCTGCAGAGTCCTTTGAAGCCATACCCGGCCACGGCGTCAGAGTCCGTTCCGGCGGGAGGGAGATCTTAATTGGGAACAGGAGACTCATGAAAGACTCCGGCATCCCCGTCGAAGACAAGGAAGCGGCGATCATGGATCTTGAAGAAAAAGGCAATACCGTCATGATCGTGGCGGAAAATAAGAGATTAAGCGGTCTGATCGCGGTGGCCGATACCTTGAAGGAATATGCGGGGGAAGTTGTGAAGGGCCTGAAGGCTGAGGGAGTTCAGGTGATCATGGTCACGGGCGACAACGAGAGGACGGCGAAGGCGATCGGGGCCAAGGTCGGAATAGAGCGGATCATCGCGAATGTCCTTCCCGGAGATAAAGCGAAGGTGATTAAGGAGCTTCAGACCGAAGGGAAGGTGGTGGCGATGGTCGGAGACGGGATAAACGACTCCCCTGCTCTTGCTCAGTCGGACATCGGCATAGCCATCGGAAGCGGCTCCGACGTGGCAAAGGAGACAGGAGGTATCATACTTGTGAAAGACGACTTGAGAGATGTGATAAAGAGCATCAGGCTCTCGCGAGCAACCATGAAGAAGATAAAACAGAACCTTTTCTGGGCTTTTTTCTATAACACCGCTGCGATCCCCATCGCGGCTTTCGGCTTGCTGAATCCCATCATCGCGGCGGCGGCGATGGCTGTAAGCTCTCTGTCGGTCGTAACGAATTCTGCCCTACTCAAAGGAGTGAAAATATAGGCGAAAACCGGCGGATTCGTCTTTTTAAAAAGCAGTGGAAGATGGAGAAATAGGTAGATAACCGCCGTTCTTACGTAATAAAAATATAGTTTGATCCTACAGCCGAAAAAACCCCTTCAATCTCTTCAGTGATGCCTATTTCAACCCTTGAAATATATTCGAAACGGAGTAAACTTATAATTAAGAAAAGGATTGCGATGCTCAGGACGGATTGAACCCGAGGGGCATTGTGCAGTAAAGGGAGCGGGAGTTGGATGCGGTGATCAGCCTCCGGTAGCACCGGAGGAAAGAAGCGTCCGCCAAAGCACCTTTGAAAGCTCGGGTTTCCGGACTGAGGTCGCAACTTTCTGGGGCCATATTAAGGGTATGTGGTCATCCTCGTAACGGAAGGCGAAGGGTGAGTGAGCCGGCGTTTGAAGGTTGTCCAATCAAGTTGACCCTTAAATGGCTCTATTTGTTTATTTTGACAGAAATCAGTTTACTTCCGCGTGCCGTCATCTGTCAGTAAGCCTGATCCTCTCCACACAAATTCCGCAGAATTCTGACGACTTCCTGTCAGTGTCTCTCAGACTGTTCGAAAAATGCATTGCGCAATTCGGATCCGAACAGTGAACGAGGCCAAACGTATGACCTATTTCATGAACGGCTTCTCCGAGCTTTTTTAAATGATCTCGTATCGCAGAGGCTGTTTTCCGAAACTGACAGCCCTCGAATAGTCGGTCATGTAAATGTCGAAATTGTCGCAGCCGTGTCGGTCGTCCATCCTGTCCTGAACTTCGTAGACTTTTCCGTGCACCCGTATTCTGGTCCCGAAAGGCAGACAGTTGTTCGCAATAATTCCCTCACGCACCGTCACATTGCTTGCGGTTGTCGTAGGGCTGCTGTCGGTTTGGGCAACTTCTGCGGTATAGGCCGTGAAAACCCCTGTCTTGTCCGCCTGAGGATAACATGCCGGAAGGGTGCCGGCCCACCTGACGTGTGCAAGGCCAAGTATGGCCAGTGCAACAGCCGCATACATGAAAAACAGTCCTATATTATCCTTGATTTTCATTCCGGGTGCTTGTTTGAAAGATATTGACGAGAATATCCGGCAGTTATGTCGAAGTTAGATACCCTAACAAATACAGGCGCAGAAAGTCAATAAGCGCAGGCTTAACTATTGATTCCTGCATAACTAATGACCTATGCAATTTCCCCCTTAATCTGTCACTCCCGCTTGTCGGGAGTCCTTCTGAAGAAAGATTCCGGGCAAGCCGGAATGACAAAGATAGGACATTACTTTTGCATCTTTCAATAAGGCAAGCAAAAAATTAATTTTTTTCCTTGACATGTGGTACCCGTTTATATATATTTTGATCGGAAATTTGGGAATGAGCTAAACCCTGAAGGTTCGGAACTGTGAACAGGCTCACATACGCTGTGAGTCAAAGCCGGCTCCAACCGACAACGAAAGGAGAGGAAATCGATGAAAAGACTGCTTTCTGTATTGTTAGTGACGTTCGGACTTTTCGCGTACGTGGCCAACGTATCGGCGTTTGGGCCGCCGCCGTCGTGGGAGTTGACCCAGGGAGCTGCCGGTGTCTGCAGTGGTGACGACATCTCGCTTCCTGGCGTCGAGGTCAACGTTCCGGCCCCTATGTTTGCCTCCGAGCAAGGGGTTCTGAGTGCACCCGGGTTTCCGAATCTTGGGTCCACCACGGATACTAATTTTCAGGGGGTTGGCACCTTCGGCTTCACTGTTTTCACGGACCCTTATACGCTGCCTGCGAATACGCCGCTCACGCTGAGCGTAACCACCTATGCTTTGCCCAATTTTACGGGCGGCATCGCTTTCGTGAGCACAATGACATGGGACTGCACGACAGGACAAGTGATCAGCATTGTCAACCAAGGTCCGGTTGCGGCGCCGACATTATCTCAATGGGGCATGATAATATTTGTGGTGCTCTCAGGACTCGGGGCAGTTTACTTTCTAAGGAGACGGAAAATAGCTTAAAAATAGGTTTAGAACAAAATAAGTCAGAAAAAAGGGCGAGCCAAAACTCGCCCCTTCTTCTTGCTTTTAATGCGGTCAATGAAGCCATATTGGCTCGATGCAAATAAATCCAGCCTGCTATTTCCCTGAACACCCAAACCGAGAAACTCTCATCTTGATGTTCGCCTGTGTAAGAGTAAAGTACAGGTCTTCAGGGAAACGATGGGTTTCAAAATAACACTTCTTGAGGCATGTGCCGCCCTTGTCCGTGCATAATGGCTTCCCAGCTACAAAAAAAGGCTTGCATGTCTGCAAACCCTTGATTTCATTGGTGGCGGGGAGAGGATTTGAACCTCTGACCTTCGGGTTATGAGCCCGACGAGCTACCGGACTGCTCCACCCCGCGATACGATCTATTTACAATACCGTATCATATTTTTTTTGTCAAACCAACGAAGAAGGGTTCAAGGGTGCGAGGGGCCCAGGATTCAAGTGAAGGCACTTAGCCCCGACTTTGCCTCCCCGTGTCTGAATCAAGTCCAAACGAAAAGAATGAATACCATGTTCCGGAGGTGCTTTCTTCCATACCCTTGACCCCTTGAACCCTTGAATCCTCGTCTTCTGACAACTTTCCCAGACATGATCCATACATATTCATAATGTGTGGTATCATAATAGGCATCCGGCGATGATCGAATTCCTTAGTCAGCTCAGATGGCAGGACCTTGTGGACATCATCCTCATGTCCTTCATCCTCTACCGCCTTCTGCTGATAATAAAAGGGACAAAAGCCGCCCACATGCTCATCGGGCTCGGTCTCCTTCTCGCAGCGTCCTTCCTGTCGAGGCATTTTGAACTGTACACCGTGGATTGGCTTATCCAGAGCTTCTGGGGACAGATCGTCATTGCGATCATAATTCTCTTCCAGCCGGAGATACGCAGGGCGCTCGCCCAGATGGGGGAGACGAGATTCCTGCGGACATTGACGCCTGCCGAGGAGCTTAAGTCCCTCGACGAGATCGTAAAGGCCACTGTCGCCCTTGCCAACAGGAAAATGGGCGCTTTGATAGCGATCGAGCGCGAGACGAGTCTCAGGGACTTTGTTGAAATCGGAACGCCTCTTGACGCAAAGGTTTCGAGAGAGGTGCTACTCAGCATTTTCCATCCGACGTCGCCGATCCACGACGGCGCGGTCGTTATTAAAGGGAACAGGATTGTTGCCGCCGGATGCTTTCTGCCGATAGCGGTCAGCGCCGAAATCAGCAAGACGATGGGCACGCGGCATCGAGCGGCATTGGGCCTCTCGGAGGAGACGGATGCCGTGGTCATCATAGTGTCCGAGGAGACGGGGCATATATCGATGGCGTTAAAGGGAAAAATCGAAACGCCTCTTGACATGGGAACGCTCAGGGATATCCTGACTAAACTCTTTACGGAAAAAGGGAAGAAATGAAGAACCTGATCTTTCATAACTTCGGGTTGAAGATCGTGGCAGTGCTGTTAGCCGTTGTGCTCTGGCTTTTTGTGACGTCACGCGGGCAATCCGAAATGTTTATCGAGGTGCCGATCGAGTTTACCAATATCCCACCGAGGCTTGAAATGGTCAAGCAATCATCTAAAGTAGTCACGCTGAATATCAAAGGACAGGAACGGTTTATTAAGACCGTCAAACCGTCCGACGTGAGAGTCTCGATTGATCTGAGCAAGGCGAAGAAGGGCGAAAGCATGTACTATATAAACAAGGATGACATCATCGTGCCCGGCGCCATAACAGTGGCGAATATGAACCCTTCGAGCGTAAGAGTCAGCTTCGAGGAGACTATGGCCAGAATTGTCAGGGTGGTGCCCGTGATCTCCGGACAGCCCGAAAGGGGTTATTCGGTAAAGGACATTTCCGTGCAACCGCAGGTAGTGGATATAGAGGGCGTACGATCGGAAGTTGCGAGGGTGAACGCTGTGAAAACGGAACCTGTTGATGTCACGGGACTGAAGGAGACTATAACCCAGGAGGCTAAGCTCGATCTCTCCGGGAAGAAAATACGGGCGATGAGGGATACAGTCGAAGTCAGAATCGCTATCGGGCCAAGAGGACAATGAAACTGTTCGGAACAGATGGTATTCGGGGAGCTGTGAACAAATATCCGATGACACCCGAGACGGTGCTGCGGGTCGGCATGGCAACGGCTCATCTGCTCAGAGAGAAGGTCGGCAGAAACATGGTGTTGATCGGCAAGGACACGCGGCTTTCGGGATATATGATCGAAAGCGCCCTCACTTCAGGTATTTGTTCCTTGGGAATGAACGTCACTCTCGTGGGTCCGTTGCCGACTCCGGGTATAGCCTTTCTCACTCGGACTCTTCGCCTTGATGCCGGAATCGTAATTTCGGCTTCGCACAATCCTTATGAAGATAACGGCATCAAGCTTTTCTCGTCGGCGGGGTTCAAGCTGCCGGACGATCTCGAACAGAAGATCGAAGAGCTTGTGCTCGACGAGCAGCTTGCACGAAAAAGGGTGAAAGGTGCGGAAATCGGAAAGGCGTACCGCCTGGACGATGCGACGGGCCGCTACATTGAGTACATCAAATCAACCATCCCCAAGGGGATGACTTTCGAAGGGATGAAAATCGTTGTCGATTGCGCAAACGGCGCTGCGTACAAGACGACGCCCTGGCTTCTGCGCGAGCTCGGAGCCGAGGTGATCTCGATCAATGACCGGCCCGATGGCGTTAACATTAACGCCGAATGCGGCGCACTCCACCCCGAGGTCGTGCAAAAGGCCGTAAAGCTCCACAAAGCGGACATCGGAATAGCCCATGACGGTGACGCAGACAGAGCGGTCTTCTGTGATGAAAAAGGGAGTATTGTAGACGGCGACAAGGTCATGGGAATGTGGGCGGCCGAGATGAAGCGTTCCAGATGTCTGAAGAAGAATACCGTTGTTGCAACAGTGATGAGCAATTTGGGACTCGAACGGTACCTCCAGCAGGAGGGCATCAGGATGATCAGGACGAAGGTGGGCGACCGGTATGTC
>JBFLXP010000164.1:0-6949 GCA_040757315.1 Nitrospirota bacterium | reverse complement strand
TAATGAATTGGGGCAGACACACAGGTCCGCCCCAGCAGAAGTCGGGCAGACAATCTGGTCTGCCCTTACTTATTTTTTCTCTTTATCGACGTCCTCGAATTCCGCCTCAACCACTTCTTCTTCAGGCCCCTTGGCGCCTTCCTGCGTCGGACCCTCTCCCGACGGCCCGGCTCCTGCCTGTGCGCCCGCCCCCTTGTAAAGGTGTTCGGCCAGTTTATGGGACTTGGTCATAAGGTTTTCAACGGCAGACCTGATCTCCGATGCGTCGATGCCGGCATCCTTTGCTTTCTTGCATCTTTCGAGCGCTTCCTCGATCTCCCTCCGTTCGGATTCGGTGACTTTGTCCCCGTAATCTTTAAGAGATTTTTCGACGGTATAAACGAGATTGTCGGCCTCGTTCCTTGCTTCAGCAAGTTGCTTTTTCCGTTTGTCGTCTTCACCGTGGGCCTCGGCATCCCGCACCATCTTCTTGATCTCATCTTCGGACAGGCCGCTCGATGCGGTAATCCGGATCGACTGCTCCTTTCCGGTTCCCAGATCCTTCGCCGAGACATGGAGTATGCCGTTAGCATCGATATCAAATGTCACTTCGATCTGCGGCACTCCCCTTGGCGCCGGAGGAATCCCTATAAGTTCGAAATTGCCGAGGAGTTTATTGTCGGCAGCCATTTCACGTTCACCCTGGAAAACTTTTATGGACACCGCCGGCTGGTTATCCGTCGCTGTAGAAAATATCTGACTCTTTTTGGTCGGGATCGTAGTGTTTCTCTCTATGATCTTCGTGAAAATTCCGCCGAGAGTTTCGATCCCCAGAGAAAGCGGCGTGACATCCAGCAGAAGGACTTCTTTCACGTCTCCTTTGAGAACCGCGGCCTGGATAGCCGCGCCGACCGCCACAACCTCGTCGGGATTCACGGTCTTGTTCGGCTCTTTCCCGAAGAAACTCTGCACCACCTGCTGGACTTTGGGGGTCCTTGTCTGCCCCCCGACGAGCAAAACTTCATCGATACTGGGGGGTGGAAGTCCGGCGTCATCCAGAGCGTTCTTGCAGGGTCCGGTAGTGCCCTCGATCAGGTCTCCGACGAGCTGCTCCAATTTTGCCCTTGACAGTTTCATAAGAAGATGTTTCGGACCGGTTGCGTCGGCGGTTATGAATGGAAGATTTATTTCCGTCTCTGTCGCTGTCGAGAGTTCAATCTTGGCTTTTTCAGCAGCCTCCTTCAGTCTCTGAAGCGCCATCCTGTCGTTCTTGAGGTCGATACCCTGGTCCTTCTTGAATTCCTCGACCATCCAGTCCATGATCCTCAGATCGAAGTCATCGCCGCCAAGATAGGTATTGCCGTTCGTGGACCTGACCTCGATGACCCCTTCACCGATCTCGAGGATCGATATGTCGAACGTGCCGCCGCCAAGATCGTAGACCCCGATCTTCTCCTCTTTCTTTTTGTCCATACCGTAAGCGAGCGCAGCAGCGGTCGGTTCGTTGATTATCCGGAGGACATTCAGTCCTGCGATCCTGCCCGCATCCTTGGTTGCCTGCCTTTGACTGTCGTCAAAGTATGCGGGGACAGTGATGACTGCCTCTGTCACAGGTTCGCCGAGATAGTCTTCCGCAGCTTGCTTCAGCTTCTGAAGGATCATTGCAGATACTTCAGGCGGCGAATAGCGTTTGCCGCGTATCTCCACATGGGCATCACTGTTCGGGGCTTCAACAATTCTGTAAGGAAGCCTTTTCCGCGCATGTTCAACTTCAGGCGTATTGAACTTTCTTCCCATCAGCCTCTTTATGGAAAAAATTGTGTTTTCGGGGTTTGTGATCGCTTGTCTTTTTGCGATCTGTCCGACCAGCCTCTCTCCTTTTTCTGTAACGGCAACAACAGATGGCGTTGTCCTGGATCCTTCCTGATTCGCAATAACAACAGGCTCACCGCCTTGAACCACGGCAACGACGGAATTCGTAGTTCCAAGATCTATGCCGACTGCTTTCCCCATTTTATGATTCCTCCTCTGTCACTTTGTTTATTTGAACTGCCCCGTCTTGTTCCCCGCCCGCAACTCCTTCGGGTTTCTTGGACACCGCCACCAGGGATGCCCGAAGTACTTTGTCTCTAAACATATACCCCTTCCTGTACTCCTCGACAACCATGTTCTCGTCGATGCCGTCTCTCTCAATTTGCGCGATCGCGTGATGCACTGCGGGATCAAAGGGCTTGCCTTCGGCTTCAATAGGGGTCAGTCCGTATTTTTCGAGAGATCTTTTCATCTCTTTAAGTGTCATCTCCACCCCCTGCACTAGCCCCGACGAAACATCATTCGACGAATGCTTCAGCGCCATTTCGAGATTATCGATAGCCGGCAGGAGATCGGAGAGAAGACTTTCGTTTGCGTATTTGACGAGTTCTTCCTTGTCCTTTGCCACCCGTTTCCTGTAATTCTCGAATTCCGCATAGAGACGCAGATATTTATCGCCGGCCTCCCGAAGCTCGGCAGCCAAACGATCTATTTCCGCTTCCGGGCCCTCGGCCGTCCCCCCGGCAGCAGCTTCTGCACCCTGCTCTTCCCTTAGTTCTGTTTCCTTTGCTTCGTTTTCGTCCAAGAGGAAGTCACCTTTCTTCGAGTACACTTGATATGAATTTCACCGTATTTTCGACGATGTAAATCGCATTCGCATAATTCATGCGTGTCGGCCCGATGATTCCGACGACGCCGACCGGACGGTCTCCCTGCCTGAACGCGGATGCGACAAGGCTGAAGCGTTTCATCTCGTCCATCGCATTCTCAGACCCGATGACGACCTGCACGCCTTCGTATTCGGACAGTTTGTCAAGCAGTTTTATGATCGTGTGCTTGTCTTCGATGGCCCGGGACAACTCTCTGATCTTCTTCAGGTCGCTGAAATCCGGCAGTTCGAGCACCTCCGAAAGTCCCGATACGAAGAGATCGCCGTACGGAAAGGAAAACGCTTCGCGGCAGATCCTCATCGCCTCGGACAGGAGAGTGTCGCACTTCATCTTCTCTCTAGACATCTCCCTCAGAAGCCTCAGCCGGATCTCATCGACGGTGTATCCCGAAAATTCCGAATTCAGATATTGCGCGATCCTGTTCAGATCTTTCTGAGACAAATCCTGCTCTATGGCGAGAATCCTGTTTTTGACAAGTCCTTCATCGGAAAAGAGCACAACGGCTATACGGTCTTTCCTGTATTTAAGGAGATCGATTTTTTTCAATACGGTCTGGTCGGAAGCCGGAGACACTGCAACGCCCAGATAATGGGATAAGTGCGAAAGGCTCCTTGTCGTTTCGCTGAGGAGCACGTCGATATTGTTCCTCACAGCCTCCAGTTTCTCGTACAGTTCCTGAAGCATTCTGAAATCGGACTGATAAGACCTTTCTGCCACGATGGTGTCGACGTAGAACCGGTACCCCAGATCCGTCGGCACTCTACCGGCCGAAGTATGGGGTTGCATGAGAAACCCCATGTCCTCAAGGTCGGCCATGATATTACGTATGGTGGCGGGCGAGAGGCCCAGAGCGTATCGCTTCGTGACAACCCGGGACCCTACCGGATCGGGAAAGTTAATATAGCTCTGAACAATGGCGTTAAGAATTCGTCTTGTGCGATCGCTTAAATTTTGCATAATTAGCACTCTCAGTGTCTAAGTGCTAATAATTTAACAAGTAATCAACGGGCGTGTCAAGAGGACTTGGATGCTTGTTCAGGGGATCCAAGATAAGAATAGTGCCATCCTTGTCCTTGTCGACGGCAAAAGAAGGAGGCCCTCCCAAAGCGCCCTCTCCTTCGTCAACAACACCGAGTTCTCCTAATTTGGTACCGTATGGAATTTCTATTGAAATAATTTCCTCTTTATGAAGCTTTGACCCTACAACATCAGTTTCAACAATGACTTCTTTCAAAATATTTTTGCTATTTGCGGTATCTTGCGACAATGTTAAAACATAAGAATACTCATGAAGAATTTCCTTGAATACATACTCATTAGTCAAATTCTCGTAATACGCTGAAACATTCTTGCTGATTAGTCCCGATCTCAGGATCACCTTGATCCCCGCAACTTTTTCTATCTCCTTCAGAAGATCGGCTAATTCCACATTCTGAGCGTCTATACTGAGCAGATTGTCTTTCGCTTCCACTTGTAGATACCCACGGGCAAGCCCGTGGCACTTTTTCACAGAACAAGCTTCGCTTGACCTGAATCCTGGCTTTCCTGCCATTTCACGTATTTGATAATCTGTTCCTCATTTAGTCCTATTGTCGAAACAAAATATCCAGGCGACCATACCACGTTTTCTTTCCAATATACTTTCTCAAGCCACTTAAACTTTTTCCTAAGTCTACTCGCACTCTGTCCTTTTATCCTTCCAATAACCTCACTCACTGAATATTTCGGTGGTATGATTATTATCGTATGAATATGGTCCGCCTGTATATTTTGCTGGATCATTTCCACTCCCGGCATTCCATGCATTATCTTGGGCCATAGCTTCTCCAGATATTTTACGACGCCAGAATTCAGGATTCGCCTCCGATATTTTGGTATCCACACAACGTGGTATTCGGTTCGGTAAACCCCATGCCCTGATAATCGGTTCTCCACAATTCATCAGTATACCAAAATCTCTCCGGGCATCATTCACCCACGGGCAAGCCCGTGGAACTCTGATATCGTGTTAGAATCGCACTTTGTTCCTTTTCCTGTGCAGACAGATTCATTGGCTGAACTATGCTGAAAGCCAGCGCAATAATTAGACGGCAGATAATCGGGTGATAAAAACTATTCCTTATCATCGAATCCCCTTTTGGTTTTTCTGTGTTTTAGACTTAACAACATTATTCAGAATTCAAAACGATCTGTGACGTACGTGAAGTTCGAACCAAATATATCAACATCGGTTTCCACAAATCTCCCCTCTCCAAACAGCAAACCCTCTCCTCAGACAGGCGGGCGGTGCACATCCTCAGTGGCATGACCACGGTAAATTAGCACTAATTAATGCATATGCTAATATTGAAGTCAAGGATTTTTTGGTCGGATCAACTTAGCGCACAGCCCCTTCTCAAACAAATGTTAAAAAATCGTAGTAAGGCAGACGTCAATGCTTACTGCTTTCCCCAAGTCCGCGCAATCCCACGTCAAACAGTCCGCTCTTTCATCTCCCATATCACGCTTCTATTCCTTCCCGTTCTTTTCGCCTCATAGAGTGCTTTGTCCGCACGCTCGATCAATTCTTCCTTATTCTTGGCCTCCGTTCCGCCCTGAGCACTGGTTGAAATTCCTATACTGACGGTGACTGAAAAGCTTTCTTGTTCTGCCTTGACATTCGTATCCATGATCGTCTTCCGCAGCCTTTCAGCCATATTCATCGCTCCCGGAGAACCGGTCCCGGGCAGGATCAGGGCGAATTCCTCGCCGCCGTACCTTGCCGCGATGTCGATATTCCGTATCGTTTTTCCGATGATCGCCGCGACTTTCTTGAGCACGGCATCTCCTACGGGGTGTCCGTAGGTATCGTTGACCTTCTTAAAATGATCGATATCGATCAGAAGCAGCGAGAGCGGATCAGTAAACCTACCGAGGCGGTTGAATTCGTCGGAGAGTTTCTCCTGGAAGTGGCGGTGGTTGAAGAGTCCCGTCAGGCCGTCTGTCACGGCGAGACGCTCTATCTCCTCGTGGAACTTCGCGTTCGCAAGGGACGACGACGCCTGATTGGCAAGGAGCTCGATAAACTCGATCTGGGAGGAGTTGAAGGCGTTCGTCTTTTCTGACACGAGTATCAGGACGCCCAGGATCTCTTTCTCATACAGCGTGGGCAGGGCAAACACAGAGCCGACGGCGTCCGTCTTAAACGGCAGAACGGGCGTGCGATAATCGCGGGCGTCCGAAATGTAGACCGCATCTCCGTTCCTGACAGCCATATCAAGGATGGAACCTTTAACGCTGAAGCACCGTTTCTCCTGTGCAGGCAGGCCAAACTGGCCCACGATCACAAGTTCCCGGCCTTTAGACAGGCAGAATACAGCCGTGCATGCAGCGATTTTATGGACGCCTTCGGTCAGATGGCGCGCTATCACTTCGATGTTCAGCGACGACAGGAGTTTCGAACTCTCCTCATTCAGAACATTGAGGTGGTCGAACGACCTCTGTATCTGGCGATAGACACGCTCTCTCTGGAGTATTCTCATCACCTGGTTCGCGCACGTCTGCAGTATCTCCTGATCGGCGCTGCTGAACGCCTGAAACCGGCCGCTGTCTGCGGCAACGACGCCAAAGCAGAAAGTTCCGTCGAGCATCGGCACCGCGAGCAGAGAAGATATCTTATCCTTCTTGAGATATCCCACTTCGCGTTTCTTCTCAAGGACATCCGATAAGAGCGCGGGTCTTTTCTCCTGGAAACAGTCAGTGAGAATTCCTTCTTTCGACGGGATTATCCCTCCCGTCTCTTCGGTGGAGCACCGGAGCCGCAGCGTTCCTTCGGCATTCAGGAAAAGATGGACGGAATCCGCATAAAGAGTATTTCTGGCGACCTTCAGCACTTCCCGGATCTCTTCGTCGGGTTTGAACATGGACTGAAAATACCGTGTGACGACCGTTTCATCAGATTCCGGCTCCTGCCCTGTCTCTCCTGTACCGGGTGCTGTTCCATCAAACACGCCTGAAGCGTCGCGAACCGTCCTATTTCCTGCTTTCCCGCTAAGCATCGCAGCTGTCACGGATGTCATAACGAGAGACAAAAAGAACGCCGCGTCCCGGGCCTCAACGCCCCTTTGAAGAAAGATATTGAGTTCGAGAAAGGGGGTCAGGAGCGCGAGAATGAGTACAGTGCGCCAACCGTACCACGTGGCAAGAAGCGCGGTGAAAGGGAAATATACTATTTTCAGCCACTCTATGCCGACAAGCTGTAAGACTCCGGCGATCAGGAGGGCAAGGGA
>JBFLXP010000163.1:0-7001 GCA_040757315.1 Nitrospirota bacterium | reverse complement strand
ATCTCCTCCTTTTCCAGAGATATGAGATATTATCATTAAAAAATGGAGGACGATGCAATATCTTCTTGCAAGGGGGAAAGGAATCCGCCCCGATGGATTCCGGACCCTCCAAAAAGACGGCGGGCAAGTAAGCCGGAATGACAACACTGGAGTCGAGACGGGACATTAGATTTGCAGGATTCAATAACCGGTTGCGAACAGACTCGATTGGCTTTTGCGACAGCCGTTTGATTATAATAAAAACCTGCGTTGTTTTGCCGGAGACAAGTCCCCAGCAGCAACCAAATAACAATATTGTTAAAGAGTGAGATACTTCACAGTTCTCCCGAGGAGGAAGAATGAAAATTGCGCTTATAGGGTTGTCGAATTCAGGTAAAACCACAGTCTTCAATGCGCTGACAGGGCTGGATACGGAGACAACGGTCTATCCGACGGTTTCCGGCGAGCCCAATATCGGCGTAGTGAAGGTGCCCGATCCTGAGATAGACAGACTCTCGGAGATTTACAGGCCGAAAAAAACAACATACGCCGCGATCGAATATGTCGATTATATCGGCCTGACCAAAGGAGATATGAAACAGAACAGGAAGGTTTTTGATCTGGTGAAAGACGCCGATGCGATTGTTCATGTGGTGAGGGCCTTTTACGACGAATCCGTAGTTCACCCGCTGACAAACATAAATCCAGTGAGGGACATCGAGACTGTAGAACTTGAACTGATATTCGGTGATCTTGAACTGGTCGAAAAAAGGCTTGAACGCATGGAGGAAGGGAAAAAACGCGGAAAGAAAGCCGACGAAAACGAGAAAAGGCTCCTCATGAAATGCCGGGCTTCCCTTTCGAAGGAATCACCGTTGAGGGATGTGGAATTCACCGACGAAGAGACGAAGGCGATGAGGGCGCTCCAGTTTCTGTCGACCATTCCCAAGGTCATCGTTTTGAATGCCGGAGAAAGGGACGGAGATATGGAGTATGCAAGAACACTTGAAGAATCGCTCCTGAGCCGTTACCCGTCAGCGAATGTTCTAACCCTTTGCGGCAAAATAGAAATGGAAGTTTCCCAACTCCCTGAAGATGAAAAAGAACCTTTCCTCGGCGAGCTCGGGATCGAGGAGCCTGCCTCGAACAGGCTAATACGAACTTGTTATCAGCTCCTCGGCTTGATATCCTTTGTCACGGTAGGAGAAGATGAGGTGCGGGCCTGGACTGTCAGAAGCAATACAAACGCCGTTACTGCGGCGGGAAAAATTCATTCCGATATAGAAAGGGGTTTCATAAGGGCGGAAGTTGTCTCTTACGAAGACTTCATCGCATCCGGCAGTATGCATTCGGCAAGAGAAAAAGGTCTCCTCAGGCTTGAGGGCAAGACGTATGAAGTGAAGGAAGGGGATATTATAAATTTCAGATTCAATGTGTAAGACTTTCACTTATGAACAGTCTCAGAATAATATTTACAGATTGTATTTTTTATCTGTCATGTCTGAAGTCCTCAAGCCGGCATCCATGGTTCGACAGGCTCACCATGACACTGTCACCCTGAGCTTGTCGAAGGGTGGATTCCGGCTCAACACACTGACGGAATGACGGCAAGACGCTTAATATATTAGACTATGAATGAAATGCCGAATTTCTGTCATTCCCGCTTGTCGGGAATCTTTCTCCCCGCCTTACAGGAGGGATGCCGGACAAGCCGGCATGACAAGTCCGGATAATGTTATCTAATTGCCTGCTAATAAACGGTACCCCATTCATTTATAATATGAGCAATGACCATCCTCAGATTCTATGTCAGAACGTTTTTGTTCCTGTTTGTAACAGTCGTACTTGCACCGTTTTACTTTCTTATATTACTGACGTTCTACAAATGGCGCGGCAGAATCGGCCCCCGTATCGTCCAATTCTATTCCAAGATCTGCCTTTTCATATACCGCGTTCACATCGAAGAAATAAAGAACAGCGTTCTTTTTGAAAAAAATCGCAGAGGCATTCTAATCGTCGCGAACCATACGAGCTTTCTGGATATTTTTGTGCTTTCCGCCGTTTTTGGATCCGTATTCATAAGCAAGTCCGAGGTGAAATACTACCCCGTCATCGGACAGATCGCGTGGCTGATGGGCGTTATTTTCCTGGAACGCGATTCGTCAAAGGAAAGGCTCAGGGTGCTGAAAACGATTGCGAATGAATGTCCGGACAAGATTCTCGTAGTCTTCCCTCAGGGCACGACGAGCGGGAGTACGGAACGTTTGCCGTTCAACAGGGGAGTTTTCAAAGTAGTGGAGCTGAACCCTGACGTATCTCTGCTGCCGGTATCTGTCTACTACAAGGAAGAGACGGAAATTGCCTGGAGCAAACCTCAGACGCTCAAGGAAAACGCGATCAGGGTCTCGGCCCAGAGGAAGATCTACGTCAAATTAGTAATTCATAATCTCATAACTATGGAGGATTACCGTGAGAAGACCGCGCAACAGATTTGCCGGATGGCGGAGCAGACGGTACTGGAACCTTTGCAGGGAAAGTACGACGAGATCTAACTTGGATTATTCCGACAGTGGACTATAATATGAATATAGACTTTATTTTTACAGCGAAGAAAGGAGAAAAAATGGTTCAGGAAAAACCGAAAAAAGAAGCTGCGGCGTTCATCACTTCAAGAGACACCCTGGACGGCGCTTATCCCGGGCTGATCCTCGGAATTAACTCACGACGGCTCGGCATGGACGCGTCGGTGTTTTACACATTTATGGGGATTAACGTTATCCGCAAAGGATGGGCTGAAAAAGCCAAGTTTCAGCCCCCGGGCTTTATGGGGGCGATACCGGGTATGTCCGCCATTGCGACATGGATGATGAAAGGCAAAATAGAGAAGGCGCGCATACCGGCGCTCCCCGACCTTCAAGAAATGGCCATGCTTGAAGGAGTTAAGTTTATTGCCTGCAAGATGACAATCGATATGATGGGGTTCACTCAGAACGATTTCGTAGAAGGAGTCACGATAATGACTGCCGAAGATTTTCTCAAACATGCCGTGAACTGCAAGCTGGTTCTCTTCACATAGACAACGCCGGAAGGAGCACTTCCGGCGCCGATACAGAAGAAGGCGGAGGATCTTCTCCGCCTTCTTCGTTTCCGGACAGATTCTTTAGAATTTATACGCATACCCCACGGAAAATTCCCACTGGTTCATTCTCAGTTTTATAGTCTGCGCCGGATCTAGACCATTAGGGCCTTCGATTTCCTCCGAGAACGCATGCATGATTGCAAACTTTACTTCATTGTTGCCGAAGACTTTTGTGGCGCCTAATGCCGCGTGGTGTCTTACTACAGCGGGCGGAAGTATTCCGAAAAGAACCTCGCTGTCAGGAATCGGCTGTTCACCATAGGAATAACCCGCTCGAAATGTCCAGTCCTTCACGGCCTGCCACTGGACGCCGAATTTAAGTATGGTGATATCGTCCCAGCCGAACCCGGCGCCCCGGTCCTCACCGGTACGGGTGTTGAGAAGATTCGGTAACATCGGATTACCCACCGAGTCCACTTCACTGTAATAAATGCGCTGCACGTCGAAAGCGAAAGTCAGTTGGGGAATGACTTTATATGCCAGGCCGATGGTCCAGGTCGCGGGAATATCAAAATCGCCATGCTCGGCGAAGAGACCTTTATAGTCTTCGAACCGCGTCATGAGTATCTTGGTCTGCGCTGAAGCGCCGAGATTGAGTTTCGGAAGAATTTCTCCAACATAGCCTATCTTCAGGCCGAAACCGTATGAATCGTTGTGATCGTTGTTCGTGAGGTTTTCGGGGGAACTCGAGAATGGGGCAAACTGCTGAAGACCTTTTGCTTCGAAGGTCTGATAGGCAAGAATCGGAGTGATGCCGACCGCGTGTTTGGGCGTGATCTTTCTGGCATAGGTCGGAGCGATGAAGAGTTGAAGTAAATCCACGCCGGTCGGTGAAGATCCGAAGAAGGTATTCGTATCATAGTCCGTGTTCATCCCGCCGTTTCCATAAATCGAGACGCCGACGGAGTTCTTATCGTCGAACTGCCAGTTGAAGCCGATGGAAGGAATATAGAACCACTCCCTGTCACTCTCCACCTTGCCCGGCGTCAGACCAAAAGATCCGGGGGCGCCTGAAGGATTGCCTTTAACCGTATAATCCCTATTGGGGTTAAAAAAAGATAGACCGATGTCGATGCGTCTGCCGACGAAAGCCATGGATGCAGGGTTGATCGACGCGTCGAGAGATCCCTGCGGCAGGGCGACACCCGCTCCGGCCATGGATTTGCTTTCAAGACTGTAGCCGTGTGCAAAGTACCCGTTTGTAGCATCCGCGCTGCCAGATGTCAGGATCAGCATTGAGACCAGAGCGAACGAAAAAATGCAAAGACTCCAGATTCTGCCGAGGCGTATTGACGTCATATCCAAACCCTCCTTTTGATTTGATAAAATAAATAATTTGCTTCTTTTTTCTCGTTCAAGTGTATCACAAATTATACGCATGTTAAAGTTGAAAAATCGGTTCCGAATCAAGCATTCAAGGATTCTATGGATTCAGGGGTTCAAGTGGAGCGCAGACAATCATATTTGCTATAATCGTCAATGATGGCGGAAAAAGAGACTATCAAGAGGTTCGTTCAGAAGACGCTCGGCTGCGGATGTCCGGAGGAAGTATTTCGGCATATTGATCACCAGACAATGTTTGCGATGGAGAATCTTGTGCTGGCGTGCAAGATAAATGTGGGGAACAGACTTCTTATATATGTTCACAGGGTTGCTGAAGGAGATGACCCGGCGACCCTGTTGCCCGTTCTGATCAAAGCCGGGATGTACGAGAGAAACAGGCGAGGGTTCAACCGGTTCCGTCTCGTGCTCGCGGGGGACAGAGAAGAGATCGAGAAGAGCGCCTTGAAAGCGTTCGATAGAATCGAAAAGGATGAAAAAGTCCATCTCCACATAGTGAACAAAGACGAAATCCCCTGTTGATGAAGTGGTGACAATCCGGGAAATACGGGAAGCCTCTTTCAGGATAAGACCTTTCATACATAAAACTCCTCTTATTCATTCGAACTCTTTCAGTAAGATGACGGGTGCCGATGTTTACCTCAAGGCCGAGAACCTTCAGAAAACGGGCTCGTTCAAAGTGAGAGGAGCCTTTAATAAGATGATCGGTCTCAAGGGGAAGGTTATAGCAGCCTCCATGGGAAACCATGCGCAGGCTGTCTCGTTCGCCGCTGGCGTACTTGGCATCCAGTCGAAGATCGTGATGCCGCTGACCGCCCCGATGGTCAAGGAAGAGGCTGCGAAAGGGTATGGCGCTTCCGTTATATCTTTGGGGGAGAGTTTTCGCGAGGCACTTGATTATGCCCTCGATCAGAAGGATTTCACCTTCATCCATGCGTTCGACGACGAAGATATCATTGCCGGGCAGGGGACCGTCGGGATGGAAATCGTCGAGGAACTATCTGATATAGACTACATCATGGTTCCCGTCGGTGGGGGAGGGCTGATATCCGGAATTGCCGCGGCGGTCAAAGAATTGTCGCTGAAGACAAAGGTTGTCGGCGTACAGTCTGAGGCGGCTCCGTCTGCCTTCCATTCGTTGAAGGAAGGCAGAATTATTGAGATGACGCCGGAAGCTACGATTGCAGACGGCATTGCCATAGGCAAGATAGGACAGAAGACGTTTGATGTCATGAAGAAATATGTAGAAGATATTCTGCTGGTAAACGAAGGGTCGATCGCCATGGCGATTCTCAACTTCCTTGAGAGGAAGAAGCTGGTTGTCGAAGGCGCGGGAGCGGTTGCGCTGGCGGCGCTTTTTGCGAACAGAGAAAGATTCGCGGGAAGGAAGATCGTTCTCGTGATAAGCGGGGGGAACATAGATTTCACGCTGATCGACCGGATCATCCTCAAGGGACTCATGAAAAGCAAAAGAATCGGCATTATTGAAGTAATACTTAAAGACATGCCTGGAACTCTCAATAAAATAACAGAAATAATCGCAGTGCACAGGGGCAATATTCTGAACGTTTACCACGATAGATTGATGGGCGCTCTTCCAATAGGAGAAACACGTGTCTTTCTGACCCTGGAAATACGGGGGGAAGGACATCTTGAGGAAATCGTTGTCGATATCAAATCTCAGGGATTTTCTGTAAAGGCGAGAGGATAATGGTGGGAAAAGCGCTACCTGTTTTACCCCTTCGTCCAGTCCACTGTCATGCCGGCTTGTCCGGCATCTTTCTTCATCAGGTAGTAGGGAAAGATTCCCGGCAAGCGGGAATGACAGCCCCTTGCGCTATTTCATCGTCCGTTTGGCAAGAATGTTGCTTTTTGGTTTATCGGTTGAGTACTATAAAAATGTATATAGATGTTGATTCGGTTCGGGAGTTGCGATTGAGAAAAGTTTTCCGCCTTAAGATTTGGAGTCTATCTCTTCTAATTGCCGTCGGCTTTGTCTTCTTCAGTCCCATGACCGGAGCGGCTCAGTCCAATGATTATCTTCTAAAGGGTCTTACGTCCGTCCTGCGGCTGGACGGCGATGAAAAGGCTGTTGAGGAAGAGAAGTTCGGTTTCGATCAACAGGAGAAGACTTACTCCAAAGTGATTTCTTCAACCTCTCATGTTAACGTTTCCCTGAGCGAACGTCTTAAAATATTCTTCGATCTGCGGCGTGCGATCAGGGATTACTACGAGGAACACAAGAACGAGAGAGATTATGCCGTCCTGGGTATAGACATCTCTTTTTAGTTTCCCTCTTTTTCCAGTTAAAGATTGCTTCGTCGCCTCCTCCGCGCAATGACACCACTCTCTTAGTCATCGCGATCCGCCAGTGGCGGAGTGGCGATCTCGCTGTTGAGACCAAAGGATAGATTGCCACGTCGTTTTGCGCTTCTCGCAATGACTTACTTAATGATACGTGGGTTATTATGGAAAGAATCCGGCGTCGGGATATGATGCTCGCAATGCTCCCCAAAAAAGATTTTTTCAACAGTCCATAAGG
>JBFLXP010000162.1:0-7077 GCA_040757315.1 Nitrospirota bacterium | reverse complement strand
AATCCGGGCCGAACCTGTCGACGATCTCGAGAGCCTTTTTGTATGCTCCTTCCGTAGCAGCCACAATTACCGTGATGGAAGCGATGCCGAGCGAGACGCTCAGCAGGCAAAAAAGCGTCCGCAGCTTGAAGGCTTTGACCGCTCTCAGCGATTGAGAAATGACCCTGAAGAGTCTGTCCATAGCTAAGAATTATCCGTATCGTTGCAAAAAGGGAGGTCGTACCTCAAAGCCTTTCAAGGCGATGAGATTTGATTAGGGCATGGCGTCGAGGAAACAGAACTTCACCAAAAGTGTGATTCTCATTTTGTCTTTTCGGGGTGTCTTCCGATGCCATAATGAATAGCTGCGAAAGGCTTCTCATGCCGACCTCCTTTTTGCATTCATAAACCAGTTCATTCGACAACGATTCCGTCTTTCATTTGCAACGTCCTACCCGCAAACGCCGCAATATTCGGGTCGTGGGTGATAAGGATGATCGTTTTGCCTCGCCTGTTCATTTCGACGAGGACGTTCATTATTTCGACAGCCGTCTTGCTGTCGAGCTGTCCCGTGGGCTCGTCGGTAAGGATGATGTCGGGATCATTGACAAGGGCGCGTGCGATCGCAACCCGTTGCTGCTGCCCGCCGGAGAGCTGACCCGGCTTGAATTTTACTCTTTCACCCAGGCCGACGAGGTCGAGGATCTCCAAGGCGTGCTTCTCCGGATCGCCCTTTCGCTTCTCTACGTAAAGGGTTGGGAGTTGTACGTTTTCGAGAACCGTCGCATAGGGCAGGAGATAAAAGTTCTGGAACACAAAGCCGATATGCTCATTGCGTATAAGCGAAAGCTCGTCATCCGAGAGATTGGAGACTTCCTTATCTGCAAGGACGTACCGCCCCGATGTCGGCGTATCGAGACAGCCGATTATGTTCATGAGGGTCGTCTTGCCGGCCCCCGACGTGCCCATGATCGCGACGAACTCTCCCCGCTCCACCCGAAGGTTGACGCCTTTAAGGGCTTCAACATCGACATTTCCCATACGGAAAGTCTTTCGGATGTTTTCCATTAAGCAGATCGGCATGAGATATATTCACCCGTCAATCTTATTTTACCCAGGCATAAAGAAACGTATGTCCTCTTCTGTCATGCCGTGCTTGCCCGGCAGCCTTCTTCGCATGGATCAAGAAAGATTCCCGACAAGCGGGAATGACAGTTTGCGATATGTCATGGCCGGTTTTCACTGTTAGTGCGTATGCAAAGACTTGTGTTCGATCATTCCACGACTTGATCGGGGAATCCATGGTTCGACAAGCTCACCATGACAACCTGTCACCCTGAGCCGGTCGAAGGGTGGATTATCCGGTCAAGCCGGATAATGACAAAATATGTCTTTATACACAATAGCCTCAATTCGAACCATTCCAAATGGGTGTATGAGTATCCAGCCAGCCTGCCTGTCTCGCAAATTCCGGTGTCAAACGTCTATTGAGTTTCCGGCTTCGCTGCTACCGGCAGGATCAGCTTAGCGGCGAGAACGTCTCCCTCTTTGACTCCCGATATAACTTCAGTAGCATCCTCACCCCGCAGACCGGTCTCTATCACCACTTTCTCGACCTTGTGCGGACCGATAACTCTGTATACCACCTGTTTCCCCTCTTCGAACTTTATGGCGGCGTTCGGAGCCGTGAGGATATCCTTCTTCTCCGAAAAGGTTATCTTTACATGGGTAGTCATCTCGGGTTTCAGAAACGCCGCGTCCTCACGGGATACTTCCAGGATTGCGAGATAATAAACGATATTCTCCTTCACGACGGGCTGCGGATAGATCTTCTGAATGCTGCCGTGAAATATCCTGTCGGGATAGGTATCGACAGAATAGTCCGCCTGTTGGCCTGCCTTCACCCTCCCGATATCCGTCTCATCGACATAAATCCACATCTCGAGCATGGCAGGATCAAGGACCGTAACGAGATTGGCCACCTGAAGTCCGGCAACGATAGTTTCACCCTCCTGAGCCGTTACGTCGGACACTACGCCCTCCAGAGGCGAGTAGATCCTCGTGTACGTCAATACGGTTTCCTGCTGCTTCAGCTGAGCTTCGATATTTGCCGCATTCGCCTTAGCGATGCTCAATTGCGTCTTGTATTCACTCTGAAGCCTCTTGAGATTCGCCTCGGTAGATTCACTCTGACTTCGCGCCCTGTCTACGCTGTCTTTTGTCGTGTAATCGTGCTTCAGCAGTTCTGTTTCCCTTTCATGCGTGATCTTCGCATAATCGTAATTTGCCTTCGCTTCCTGAATCCGCTCCGGATATGTGAGTTCGATCTGCTCGATTGTATTCCGCGCCGAGGCAAGGGCGGCTTTTTGCTGTTCTATCTGTTTAAGTATTTCCCTGTCATCTATCATCGCCACCAGTTGCCCCTTTTTTACCGGATCGCCGATTTTTACCAGCATTCTGACAATTGTTCCAGTGGCCCGGGCTCCGATTTTTACAACCGCTCCGACCTGGGATTTTATGATTCCGGTCTCGACAATGACCCCGCGGATGCTCCCTTTGGTCACACGGGCCGTTTCGAGGACTTTAGTCTCCGGCTTGGTGAGATATTTGTATAAAAAGAATCCGCCGGCGACAAAAGCGATGGCGATTAGAATGAGGAGAACTTTTTTCACTAATTTTTACCCTGTGGATGTAATGTCTCCAGCCACTCCACGCCTGCCGCTCTTTCCAGGAGCGACCGCGAGAGCACAAGGTTCAATCTGGAGGCTACCAACTGCTCCCGCGCGGTTGCTAGAAAACTTTCGGCCTGAACTAACGAAAGAATATCCCCTTTCCCAACCTTGTATTCGCCGAAAGCCTGTTCGTAATTCTGCTGAGCCTGCTTCAACTGCTCCTGAGCTACGGTCAGATTCTTTGATGCAGTGACCAAATCTTCATAGGCCTTATTAACATCGAGGACGAATTGCCTTTTGAGATCGTTCAGTCTCTCCAGCGCTACATCTTTTTCCAGGACTGAAGACTTAATCCGGTAGAATTTACCGAGTTCGAAAACATTCCACGTCGCAGTGAATCCGAGTATCTTATCCTCGGTTATCCCCGCCTGACCAACCGCCACACCGCTCAATCCGCCGGACGTTTTTTGATACGAAGCGTTCGCGGACAGAAGTGGAAAGAAAGAACTGAGGACGAGGGCTTTATTGTTTTCCTCGATTTTCAGTGAAGCCTCAGCCTGCTTTATCTCGGGCCTGAGAAGCACTGCCTGGGAAAACTGCTCTCTCGCCGGCAGAGTAACCTCAGTGGCAAGCGTGCCCTGAATATCATATACAGCGTCAGGATTTCTTCCTATAAGGGAGTTGAGTTCAAGGAGCGCCTTTTTGAAATCCCCCTCAGCCTGCACTAACGTAAAACGCGCCTGCTCGAGCCGGACAGACGACTGAAGCACGTCAGACAGTTTAGCAACGCCGAACTTGTATCTCCCTTCAGCCACTTCGTAATCTTTCTCCGCATCCTGGAGTTGTATCTTTTTCTGCTCGACGGTTTCCTTCCTTGCGATCGCGGTATAGAAAGTGGATTTCACATTAAATTCGAGGTCGAGAAGGCTTATCCTGAAGTCTTCCTGGCTGATATTCAGATTCAGTCCGGCAATGTTTCTATTTGCCTTTCTGTTTCCCCAGTCCCACAACGTATACGATAACGTCACGTCATAGCCCCAGGTATTAAATTCTCCAAAAGAAGTGAAATGGCGTTCCTGGGACGTTGAGGCGTCGAGAGACGGCAGATAGGGTGAAAAAGAGGCCTTATACAGCGCATCCGAGGAATCGATCCTGATTCGTGCTGCCCTGTGCGAGGGGAGGGTTTCTTTGGCCGATGAGATGGCTTCATCGACAGTCAGGGAATGAGACGAAGTGCATACAGAAAGCATGAGCGAAATCGCGATAAGCAACGGCATAGTGACACGACCCAAACGGTTTCTCATGAGAACTCCTGTTGGCGCTATTTGTTTGAAATATTATACCGAAACCCATATGCCTTGGATACGGCACACAAGGCAAAATAGACTTTTGTTATCCTTCACCAGGCACGGATAGAAATTAAATATTGGATATATTCAAAATCCGAAGGTTACATTAATTTATTCAAATGTTGCGGTCCGACCTTAATACCACAAATCGAAACGGCATCAGTCTCTCGCTGCAAAATGAGCTGAACACTGTATCGGCAAAGTGCATCAACTGCAAGCTCTGCCGGAAGGAATGCGAATTCCTCAGGAAGTACGGCAAGCCGAAGGAGATAGCCGACTCATACGATCCATCGAACAAGCTGCATCAGGGTATGCCTTTTGAGTGCAGCCTCTGCGGTCTCTGCGCTGCGGTGTGCCCCGTTGGGATCGACCCCGCGCGCATGTTCCTTGAGATGAGGAGAGAGGCTGTAAGACGAGGCGTCGACTCTTTTCCCGAGCATAAAGGCATCATCGGGTATGAAAAACGGGGAACGTCCAAACGGTACACCTTTTATACTCTGCCGGCGCGCTGTGATACCGTATTTTCCCCCGGCTGTACCTTGACCGGAACGAGACCGGATAAAGTGCTGAAGTTGTACGACCACATGAAAAAGACGATTCCCACCCTCGGAATTGTCCTCGACTGCTGTACCAAACCCTCTCATGACTTGGGCAGGGAGAAATTCTTTGGAGAGATGTTTCAGGAAATGAAGAATTATCTCTTCGGTCACGGCGTCAGGCATGTCATTGTCGCCTGTCCGAATTGTTATAAAGTCTTCAAAAAGCACGCCGGAGAGTTGGAAGTCAGCACCGTGTATGAGTTCATGGCTGTCCACGGATTGCCGGAAACAGGCCGGGCTTGCGGCACGGTATCGGTCCACGACCCATGCGCACTCAGATTCGAAGAACCAATACATGCAGCCATAAGAGACATGATTGTGAAAAAGGGTTTGACGGTCGAGGAGATGCCTCACAGCGGAACGAAGACGGTATGCTGCGGCGAGGGCGGTTCCGTCGGATGCCTGGCTCCTGACCTTGCAAGGAATTGGGGACAGACGAGGAAGAAAGAGACGAACGGAAACAGAATCATCACATACTGCGCCGGCTGTGCAAACTCTCTCGGCTCATTGGCGCCTACTACCCACATAGTCGACCTCGTCTTCGAGCCGTCGGCAGCCATGTCCGGCGACGTTAAGGTCTCGAAGGCGCCGTTCACGTATCTGAACAGGTTGAACCTGAAAAAACATCTGAAAAATTCTTCGAACGGATCTATTACCCGCGAAAGGACATTTCTATTCGAACACGATAAGAGCGGAGGCGGGATGATTAAACGTCTCCTGTTTCTTATGTTCATTCTTTCGGCCATCCTTGCAATCAGACTCACCGGGGCGACCGGTTATCTCGATCAGGATACCATCGGGACAGCCATTCAGGGATACGGAGTGCTCGCACCGATAGCCTATATGCTGGTTTACACGATTGCTCCGGCGTTATTTCTGCCGGGCCTCCCAATCACCATAGCCGGGGGCATACTCTTCGGTCCGTTTTGGGGTGTGGTCTATACGATCATCAGCGCTACTGCAGGCGCCAGTGTCGCCTTTCTCATTTCCCGTTATATTGCGAGGGACTGGATGGAGAAAAAACTGAGAAGCCCAAGGTGGAGACGTCTCGACCAGGGAGTCGAGAAACACGGGTGGAAGATCGTTGCCTTCACCCGCCTCATTCCGCTTTTCCCGTTCAACCTGCTCAACTATGCTTTCGGTCTCACGAAGATAAGATTCCTCCATTATGCCGTAACGACCTTTTTCTGTATGCTTCCTGCGTGCATCGCTTTCATAGTATTTTCAAGCTCGCTCCTTGATTTGTTCAGAGGGAAAATATCTCCTGCATTCATCGTCGGATTGTTAATGGTCATTGGAGTCTCACTGATACCGTTTTTCTATAATCGTTATAAGACGGAGAAGGGCACGGCAGACCCTTTGTAGACGTAGGAGTTTTTTTTGACTGACTTGTTAATATTTGATTGCCAAGTCTCATTCGTCATCCTGAACTTGTTTCAGGATCTCTCAGTCGGTCGATATCGGAATCGCGAGATGCTGTTCGCTTTAAGCGAATCCGCCGGGGCGGAAAATTGATTTATTGATTCCTGCATAACTAATGACCTATGCAATTTCCCCCTTAATCTGTCACTCCCGCTTGTCGGGAGTCCTTCTGAAGAAAGATTCCGGGCAAGCCGGAATGACAAAAATAGGACATTACTTTTGCATCTTTCAATAGTATGACAAAAAGGGACTATGAGATGTCTAAGAACTAAGAATTAAGTTTTCCGTCATTCCCCGACTCGATCGGTCTACGACTCATAGAGGGAATCCATGGGTGGATTGTGGGCCTGCCCCGTACTTGATACGGGGGGTCAAGCCGGACAATGACAAACACGACTTTGTGGTCAGACACCATTCATCGAAGGAGGATGAAAGAATATGAAGAGAATCAAACATGAAGGAATCAGCAGGGCGGAGTTCTTGAGGGCGCTTGGTTCCGGATTCTGCGTGGCGGGACTTTGTTCTTTAAAAGGGATGACTGCATTCGCAGAAGCATCGGAAAAAGGCAGGGGCGGGGCCAAGTCAAAAGCCGTATCCGGTGCGTCACTGAATTTTCCGACAAAGGAAACGCCACTGGTCGTCGATGAAAAGGGCAAAAGAGTGCTCCTTTACACCGAAGTGCATGAGATGAACGTTCATCAGTCCAATGTCCATTGGGGAGTGGTGTTCAAGGATGGCAGGTTTCAGGACAGGGCGATATTGAGAGCCTATGCGAATCAGCTCGATTTTCATGACGCACTCGTTAAGATAGGCGCCAGACCCGGCAATGCCCTGTCAAAGGACACCGTCGGCAAATATGTGGAAGGAGACACCCTTGAGGTCAAGGCGACGTGGCCCGGACTTGGCAGAGAACTCTCATTGAACGATATCTTTGCTGATGAAAAAGGAAAAGCGTTCAATATCAAATTCGGAGGTAATCGCAAGGCTTCCGAAGAGCAGAAAACAGGATGTATCACCTGCCTGGAAAGCTGCTGGATATCCATTTCGAGCAATGCA
>JBFLXP010000161.1:0-7109 GCA_040757315.1 Nitrospirota bacterium | reverse complement strand
GAAATTGCCATAGATCGCTGCAGTGCGTCGGCAGCCTCTTCGAAGCGCCCCAGGCGTTGCAGGACTCCACCCAGGCTGTTGAGAACCATGGCAAGACTGCGCTGGTCTTTTAGTTCCTCCGAAATTGCCATAGATCGTTGCAGCGCGTCGGCAGCCTCTTCGAAACGCCCCAGGCGTTGCAGGACTCCACCCAGGCTGTTGAGAACCATGGCTTGTCCGCGTTCATCTTTTTGATCAACAAGAAGATCGTAACTACGCTGCAGTGCGTCGGCGGCCTCTTCGAAGCGCCCTAGGCGTTGCAGGACTCCACCCAGGCTGTTGAGAACCATGGCTTGTCCGCGTTTGTTCCCAAGCTCGTCTTCAATTGAACCTGCCTTCGCAAGTACGTCCGCGGCCTCTTCGAAGCGCCCCAGGCGTTGCAGGACTCCACCCAGGCTGTTGAGAACCATGGCCTGTCCGCGTTTGTCCTCAAGCCCCTCCACAAGCGCCAAAGACCGATTCAGCCCATCATGTGACTGTTGAAAGTCACCTCGCAACTGTTGGAATTTTGCCAGCTGGATATTGAGTTGAATAAGAGCCCCAGAGTCTGCATTCTTTTCGGCTAACTTCAGGAAGTCTTTCATCAGGTTTTCGGCTTCCTTCCAATAACCATAACGTTGCATTAAAGGTTCCAGGCATATGAGATACTGGTAGTCGGCCTCTTCTTTGTGGAGCAACCACCTAGCCGCAATCAACATTTCACCTATGTCATCCGTCACCACGTTCGATAATCGGGTGCCCTCCTTTACAAAGGCAATAAAGTGACGTGCATGCCGTTCTGCGGCTATTTCATAAATTCCACGTTCTTCGGCTATCTCTCTGGAAAACTGTCGTAGAAGTGGATGCAGTACAAATCTGCTACTATCAGCCGAATCTGGCCGGTTCACAAGGGAAATCCGATACAGGTAGCCAAGTCGTTCAGACGCATCTGCAGCCTCGCAACCTGTGGCAGCTGTCGCTGAATGCAAAGCAAAACTGTCAGCGTCACAAATGCTCAGACAGCCAAAGAAATCAATTTCCTCAGGTCGTAGCAACTTGAGGCTAGCCGAGAAGGAAACACGAACATCGAGATGGGGGTCACCGCGTACCGCAAGTTTGGTCAGGCGGTGTCTTTCTTGTTCCAAGAAGGTGGCAAATTCTGCAAGAACGCGCCACGGTTCGATTTCTAATGTAGCAGCAATTATTTGCAAGGCAAGCGGAAGCCCGCCTACGGCTGTCACAATTCGTCGAGCAGCTCCTAGGTCGGCATCTACCCTTTCTCCCAGCCTCTTCCTCAATAATTCAAGGGAGCGCTCCATAGGTAATGCAGGGACATCAATACGCTCGCCCTCCTGCACTTCTAACAATACCGGGAGCCCCCTATCTCGGGTAGTTATGATAACTTTACAACGACCTGCAGGTATTACCCTGCGGAGTGCAGGATCTTCAGCGTTGTCGAAAATCAGGAGGGCATCTCTGTCGTTGAAAAGCGACTGCATGATTCCTGATGCGTCACGTTCGTCGTCGGGCTCGATTATCTCGCCAATGTTACGGGCGAATTCTCGTGCAATCGTATCAACATCTTTTCCGTCGACACGTACCCCAATGACCCCGTCAGGGAAATGGTCACGATATAAAAGGGCGAAGTGCACTGCTAGGGCGCTTTTACCTATACCACCTGTACCGCTTAGCCCCGCAATTGTACATACCCGCCCAACCCTATCTCCAAGTAGAATGGTTTCGAGTGATTTAAGCTCCTCGTCACGACCTGTGAAGGTTGGGGTTTCATGCTGAGGGACAATAAAAGGGGAGCGCTTTTTGGGTGGGCCGAGTTCGCTTCTCAGGAAGGCAACGAGGAAACGATAGGAAGCTTCAATTGAATAATCTCGGAAACGGTCGTCTTTATCAGGATCGGCGTGGTCCTGCACTGCTTTTACGACCAGACAATGATCTACACCTTCAATCTCGGCAACAGCGGCGACAGCTGAGCCTTCCATGTCAATGGAAAGTGTTTTTCTCAAATAACGCTGAATCGTCGGGAAGAGTTCTTCATCCTCGACAACTCTGCTGCCGGTGGCCATCGGCGCAACATGCACTTTTGGATAATTTCGCTCAGAGGGATATCCATCAGGAAAACGGTCCCTCAATTCCTCAACATACTTTCTGCCATTTTCGGTAAGCCGCAATCCGCCATCCAACGTGACTAGCGTACGTTTTTCTAGTCGCCCCAGAATAACAGTCCAATCAGGGCACCGGTGCTTCCGCTCTGGGTGATCTCTTGGAGGTGGGCAAACTCCGGACTCAGACTCGCTTAAGACGTTTAGCAGCCAAATCTCTTGACTGCGAACGCCAAGGGGGCGAGGTGTCTCAACAACCTTGGACCAGCTTGAAGTAAAGTCTTCAGCATGCTGCCGCCAGCGAGAGTCAAGGTTATAGGTTCGAATATCTTGGAAAACCTCTTCCACACGAGTTGCGCCTTCTCGAAAAGCACGAAGTTTACCGGCATCATAGCGAAATAACCGTTCAGCGACGATAACATCACCCAGCAGTACCTTTTCTCGCTGACCGGCACAGACACCGATCATGGCGAGGCAACGTGGCTGCAGGATAGCAACAAGCCTCGTTGCCAGATTCGCAGCATGCTCCGGCCCCATGTCCACAGCACGGGCGAGTGTCCAACTTAATCCATCAGCGTCTTTGCGCACATAATAACGAAAGCCGCTTGAGTCAAGATGTTCAGACCAATCTTTCTCTAACTGAAGCACTCCGTCACACTCGTCTTTGACTGCGGTGACTATGAGCACGTCGACATTATGACTAGGCAACACGGCCATTAAATCTTATCCTGATACTTAATATGAATGTCCCTGATGTTTTCTTTCCAACCAGTGAATATATAGTTTCCTGATAATATCAAAAGTCTTTGAAGCCGTCAATGAAAACTAATTTCCAATTTTGACGGTACCCATCAAAATATTTAGCATATTGATAAGACTATTATTCCAAAGGTGATATTAATATAGAGGGGATTAATATTCATGCTGAAGATTCCAAGAAGACCATAGCCACCAATGTGATCGCCAGCAAACTACTTCTGCACATTTACCGCATTAATTTGTCCGCCGTGACAAGCAAGTACGTTGATAAGACTGAGAAGAAAAGCGGTAGTGTACGACACAGCCGAGGACTGATGGGTGATCTCTATTCTTCAATGAGGGCAACGCCTTCTTCGGCAACAGTAGCAATATGATCTTGAGGCGATAAAGTAGCTTTTCGACCGGATATGCTAACAGTTCAACAAGAGTGATACATGGCGCGGATGGATTGTGGTCAATCCGCTCTTTGGTAAAGGTGAATGCCTCACCCGAAATCCGGTAGCATCATGCTTTCCCCCTTTCTTGTGGTAAGGATGAACCAGATTGCTTCCCCGACATGTTATTTATGGCGTAAAAGTAAGATACTACCGATCTTTCATGGCCGGTCGAAAAGTGCTCACCTTGACCCTACCATGATTCACCTGCACATCCCTAATCCATCACCGCTGCGATAATGAAAAAGACCGGGAATCAGTAGGGCATCTGTGGGCAGATCAAGTATCAGATCAACGTCATGCATTATCATTTGAAATCTTGCATCACAAGCGCACTTTAATAATAACCATTATAGATATGTTGAAGTTCCTCCCAATTATGCCAACCAAGATATTAGTATTCATCCCATTCGATAAACATAACGTCGATAATTACAGTTCGACAAATCGGCTGGTCTCATTCTCCGGTTTCATAGACATTACACGTGTTTTTTCTATGAAACGAGTCCGCCTTTTTCATCTGATTGCTGATCGATGAATGCTCAGAGCTTTCTTCTATGCTATACTCCCCTCATGGAACAGCTGCTCGAAAAGATCCCCTGGAGCATCGCTATCTTATTCTGTCTCACCCTCGGCCTCGCCCCGTTCTGGCCGCCCCATATCGTCGAGAAAATTCTCATGCTCTTCAAAGGCCGCCTCGTCCGGCCCTTAGACTGGTTTGACCTGGTACTTCATGGTGCCCCATGGGTACTACTTGTCCTGAAGCTGATATATACAAAAAAATAGAACGGCCCGGAGGCATCAGGGTCTTTGATTTTGTCCTGCCGTGACCCTGCGACAATTGATACTCATGGAATCGTAATAACGATTATGTTATCTTATGTTTACCGTTAATTAAATCGCGAAAATACAATTTACCCGTGAGGACAGCAATTCCATGGACACCAAATTAAGAGTATTCTGTACTGTCGCGGAAACGAAGAACTTCACCAAGACATCCCGGATAGTCCACCTGTCACAGCCCGCAGTTTCCCTTCAGATACAGTCACTCGAAGAGTTCTTCGAGACAAAGCTGTTTGACAAGACCGGACAGCAGGTCAACCTCACCGCTGCCGGGAAAATACTGTATGAGCACGCCACCCACATACTGGAGCATTACAATGATTTGCACAAAGAGATCAACAAACTGACCGGCACAATGAAGGGTGCGGTGGCGATCGGTGCCAGCACAACGCTCGGCAATTATATCCTCCCGCGCATAATCACCGACTTTAAACGGATACATCCCAAGATAAAGATCAAGCTGCGCATCGGCAACACCGAGCGGATCGAGGACCTTATGCATTCAGGGTTTGTGGACTTCGGAATCGTGGAGGGCAGGGCCTCCCGGAGCAACACAAAGACCGAAAAGGTGATCTCGGACCAGCTCACCGTGATAGTCCACCCGAAGCACCCGCTTACGATGAAAAAGTCCGTGTCAGTGCTGGACCTGACAAAGGAACCCTTTATCCTCAGGGAGCAGGGGTCCGGGACAAGGCAGCGTATAGAAAACTTTCTGGAGGGACATGGCCTCTTTATCCGCGACCTTCATGTAGGGTTGATAATGGGCAGCACCGAGTCGATAAAAGCAGCGGTCGAAGCCGGCAACGGAATAGCCATACTTTCGCAGTGGGCTGTAAAGAAAGAAGTCGAAGACGGGAGATTAAAGACCATCAATATCAGGGAAGGCAGCATATCGAGGGACCTTGCCCTCATATACCCTAAAAAGCACCACCTCTCCCACGCTGACAAGGAACTGATCCTCTTTATCAAAAACTACGCTTACGAGAATTTCTGAAGATCAGAGAAATACAATAATCCGCAGAAATCACAGATTCTTATTTCGGCAGGTAAGGACCGCTGCATGCAGACAGGCTTTCCAACGGGGCATTATATAAATGTCATTCCCCAATTGCAGACAGCTTTACAATAGCGAAAAGGCATGTACTGTCATTCCGGCGAAAGCCGGAATCCAGACTTTCCAAAGTATTGCCAGCCTCTGGATCCTGAATCAAGTTCAGGATGACAATTGCGTCACAGCCTGTTCACCGGACTGACAAAAAAATGGGGGAACTCCAGTTTAATTGCCGGAGTAATAATTTGTATTAATCTATGAAATCTGTGGACTAACGCTTCTAAGCCGTATTAAATCGTCTGCAGGTATTCATTGGCCTCTGACCTGACCTGTGCTATCATGTCTTTGACCCCGTCGACAAGAGGTTTCATGTCTTCCCATTTGATGTTGAACATGTATGTATAGATAAAGTAGTTCCTGAATGACAAATACTTGGATATCGTATGCAGAAGCTCGGGAGGAAGTATCCCGATCTCTCCTGCCTTTCTCAGCACCTTCTCATGCCAGCCCGGCGCGTCTCCCACATCGAGCTTGTCGAACATGAGCATCTGTTTCAGGATATTCTCGACTGCGCTGTACGTATTCATGATATAAGTCGAGATGGCTGCCTGTTCGGACAGGGTGTACTCTGTCTTTTCATGGGTAAATACGGTAAAAAGCTCACTTAGTATCCGGTCAATATTACTGAATTCATTCTCACAGTATTGTTTAAGTTCATCTATTGTCATATGCACTCCCTCCTTAACGGTTCAAACAGTTCAAGCGGTTTGAATCGTTTGAACTGTTATAGTCTTCCTGACCTGATGATGGAAATCAAAAGTCTCAGGCCGAGTAATAATGCGATTATAAACCCGACTGCTCCGACAGCGGGCAGACCGAAAATCTTCCCTCCAATATTTGACTGTATGAGCATGGAGGAACCGATTATGGTTGAGGCAACGATAAGACTGAACGCGATCCGGTTGCTGGAGCGGTCTATGTCCCTGATGAGCTTTTCCATGCCTACCACGTCTATCTTTATGCCGACCTCATCACGAAGCGTTTTTCTCAGCAGCCTGTTCAGCTGTTTCGGTGTATCGAGAAAGAGCTCGCCCAGTTCGACGATATTGTTCTTTGTCTTGCTCAGAATGCTCTCCGGGCTCATACGTTTCTTTACGAGTTTGGCCGCGTAAGGCTCGGCAGCTGATATCAGGTTGAATTTGGGGTCGAGCCGCCGTCCTATGTTATCAACAATAAGGATCGTCCTGTTCATGAGCATGAGATCGGTCGGCACCTTCAGGCCGTGCTTTATGACGAGGTGGGTGAGGGCCTCAAGGTATTCGGGGAAGTTGATCTCCGAGATACTGAGGTCGTACAGCGGCTCCATCATGTACACCAGGTCGGCACGGAATTCCCTCCTGAAGGCGTCCAGGTCGACCTCATCCTCCACCAGTCCGAGGTTTATATAGATGTCGATAAGGCGGTCGAAGTCCTTGTTGATGACTGCAAGAAATGCGCGGGCGATGTTGTCTATCATGTCCGGCGCCAGCCACCCTACAATGCCGAAGTCCATGAGACCTATCCTGCCGTCCTTAAGAACAAAGATGTTGCCGGGATGAGGGTCGGCATGGAAAAAACCGTCTTCAAAGATCATCTTGAAATACGCGTCGACTCCCTTTCTTGCCAGCGAGCGCCTGTCGATACCGAGGGCATCGATCGCCTTGATGTCATCGATCTTGGCGCCCTCGATCCGCTCCATGACAATTACGCTGGGCGACAGATAATCCGGGTACACGGCCGGGATATAGATATCGGGATGCCCTTCAAAGTTTTTTCTGAAGCGCTGAGCGTGCTTTGCCTCGAGGATAAAATCAAGTTCCCGTCTGACCGTTTTCGCGAATTCATTGA
>JBFLXP010000160.1:0-7117 GCA_040757315.1 Nitrospirota bacterium | reverse complement strand
TCCTGGCCCGGGGTCCATTTTTTCAGATTGTAAGGTCCCAAACCGACCGGATTTCGCGTCAGCTCGCTTTTGGTTATATCTCTGCCTTCAAGGAGATGTTTGGGAAGCACTACCAGATTTCCCCAGGATGTAAGGGCGGGAGCGAATGGTTTCTTATAGGTAACTCTGAAGGTGTATTTATCCAAAACTTCCGCCTTTGCCACCTGGAGATAGTCTTCCTGATACGCCGTAGGCGTCTTTTCATTTATTATCGTCTTGTAACCGAACATCACGTCTTCGGCAGTGAATTCGGCTCCGTCAAACCACTTGACGCCTTTCCGGAGACGAAAAGTTATGACAAGCCCGTCCGGAGATATATCCCAGGACTCCGCGAGATCGCCGATGACGCTGAGGTCAGTATCGTACTTGACGAGGCCGTTGAAGATCAGCCCTGCAACATCATGAGAGGCGCTGTCGCCTGCAAGCATCGGGATCAGAATGCTGGGCTCGCCGATAGTGCCGACGATCAAGGCGTCGCCATACGCAGGCACATCCGCCACATTCTCGATAAGCGGCGCCGTCGTCTCCGGAGTTTTGCTTTTGCAACCCGCGAACAGGGTCAACAGGAGGAAAAGACAGAGCATCGACGCTAATAATAGTGCTGCCTCTACTCTTTGCTCTCTGCCTTTTGCTCTTCGCTCCATTGGGTAGCTCCTGCCATTAATGAAAAGAGTCCCAACGGATCTCTCACCCGTTGGTAACATGTTCCCTAAGATACCTGCCGGTATAGGATTCCTTCGATTTTACAATTTCCTCCGGTCTGCCTGCAAAGATTATCCTTCCGCCTTTGTCCCCTCCTTCCGGGCCAAGGTCAATTATCCAGTCCGCAGCCCGGATCACGTCAAGATTGTGCTCTATGATCAGAACGGTATTGCCTGACACTACGAGCCTTTCCAGGATACTCATGAGAGCCTCGACATCCTTAAAATGAAGGCCGATAGTAGGCTCATCAAGAATATATAAGAATCCTTTGATTTGGACGCCTTTTCTCCCGCCCTGTATGAGTGACGGCATGTTCATCATTTCGGCGCAGATCTTAAGCCTCTGCGCTTCTCCTCCCGACAGAGTTGTTGCCGGCTGGCCGAGTCTCAGGTATCCAAGGCCGATTTCTCTCATCAATAGCAGCTTGTTTCTGATCTTGGGCGTGTCATGGAAGAAATCAACGGCTTCGTCAACTGTCATTTTCAGAACTTCGTCGATGTTCTTTCCCCGATAGACGACCCGAAGAGCTTCAGGTCTGTATTTTTTTCCATTGCATACCTCGCAGGATACGTAGAGGTCTTCGAAAAAATACATTTCCATCTTTTGATAGCCGACGCCTTTGCAGGTCTCGCATCTTCCGCCTGGAACATTGAATGAAAAAAAACCGGGACCGTAGCCGTATGTTCTGGCCTCTCGTTCATCGGAGAAGAGTTTTCTGATCGACTCGAAAATCTTCAAATACGTAACCGGATTTGATCTCGGACTCCGCCCGATCGGCGTGTGTGCAATCAGCTTAACGCCTTTAATGTGCTCCGTACCTTCCAGTTTAGCGTAGGGAAGGGGGAAAGCAGGTTCCGTCTTGAATTCCTTCGCGAGGGCGCTGTACAGGGTCTCAACGACCACGCTGCTCTTGCCGGACCCTGACACGCCGGTCACGGCCGTCAGCGTCCCGATGGGAATCGCCAGATCGATCGATTTAAGGTTATTGCCTGAAGCTCCGCGGAGGAAGAGTTTTTTTGTCTCTTTCACCCGTTGCTTGTGGTCTACAGACCTGACGGGATATTCTATTTTTTCAACCCCCGCTATATATCGGGCCGTGAGAGTCTCTGCTCTTACAAACTCGTCCCTCGGTCCGGCAAATACGATTTCTCCGCCGTTCTGACCGCCGCCAGGGCCAAGTTCTACGATCCAGTCGGCTGAATCTATAATTTTCCTGTCGTGTTCAACAACGAGGACAGTGTTTCCGAGTTTTGAAAGATCGGTCATGATGTTTGCGATAACTTCGGTATCCCGTGCATGGAGGCCTATTGTCGGCTCATCGAGAACATAAAGGATACCCGTCAGGAACGAGCCGATCTGGTTCGCAAGATTCACTCTCTGGTATTCTCCTCCCGAAAGCGTTCTTCCTTCACGGCTTAAGCTTAGATAATGGATTCCGACTTTTTGAAGGAAACCGAGCTTGAGTTCTATCTGCCGGAGGATTTCCTTAGCCATATCTCTCCGGAAAGGAGAAACATCCAACTCCCTAAAAAAACGCACTGTCTCCGACACGGGCATCACGCAAAGATCGGCTATATCAAGCCCTGAAAGCTTGTACGCGAGAGATACATTTTTCAACCGTTTGCCGTTGCACTGGGAGCAGACCACCGGCTTTCTGTATCGGCTCAGGAAGACCCTTACGTGAAGCTTGTATCTCCTGCCCTCCAGGTCCTCGAAAAAATCGTCGATTCCGTAGAATCCGGCTCCGCCCTTGAATAACAATGCTTTCTCTTTTTCGGTCAGATCGGAATATCGCTTCCGGACATCAAGCCCCCCGCCTGGAGCGTTTTTCAGCAGTTGATTTTTCCACCATCGATATGCCGGCTTGTTCCATGGATCCACTGCTCCATCTGCCAGCGACAGGCTCTTGACCGGGACAATAAGATCCTCATCATACCTCAGGATGTTGCCGAAGCCCTTGCATTCCGGACAGGCGCCTATAGGGTGGTTAAAAGAGAAGAGAAGGGGGTATGCGACCGGTACCGATATTCCGCATTCCTCGCAGGAGTTCTCTGATGAAAAACTCAAAAGCTCTGTGCCGCGATCCTCCCGGATAATAGCCACCTTGAGCCTTCCTTTTCCTTCCCGCCAGGCCATCTCCAGAGAATCAGAGAGTCTGGGATCATCCTTGATAAGAAGTCTGTCGAGTACGACCGTGAAATACCCTTGGGGCGGATTAAAGCTCGTCTCGATAGAGTCAAGGTCGGCGACTTCGTTATCCAACCAGATTCTCTGAAAACCTCTGTTTTTAAGATCGGAAGGGTTTCCGTCCGTCTCAAATAGTATGAGAGCCTTTTCACCGAGATGCATGTCTACAAGTTCGGCCCTGATCTGAGACGGGTCCCACGTCCTGATTTCCTTTCCGCACCTGGGACAATGGGGCGTGGCTATCTTCGCATAAAGAAGCCTGAACAGGTCGTATAGCTCGGTCAGCGTCCCGACCGTAGAGCGGGAGCCACGAACAGGGTTCTTCTGCTCCAGGGCTATGGCAGGCCGGATATTGTCTATGGCATCAACATCCGGCCGGTCGAGTTTTTCGAGGAAAAGCCTGGCATATGTCGAAAGAGACTCGATGAATCTCCATTGGCCCTCAGCAAATATCGTGTCGAAAGCAAGAGATGATTTGCCGGAGCCTGAAAGTCCGGTCACTGCGATGACCTTGTTGTGGGGAAGACTGAGGCTTATGTTCTTCAGATTGTTCTGCCTTGCGCCTTCGATTATCAATTTCCGCTCGGACATCCTGATATTTTACCACGCTGTACAGGAACGGAGGGGCTGACTTCAGTGTTCCACGTGGAACATATTTGGGAGGATGATCAATGTTCCACGTGGAACATTGCCACTTATCTGGTTGACTGAAGGATGATGAAAAAGTTATAAATAAAACGATATGACTAATCAGTCTAAAGAAGAGCATGAAAAGCTTGTGAGGCAGAAGATCGAGGAAGAAAATCAAGTCGAGGCAGAACGGCTTGTAGGGGCCAAGCAGATTGTTTTGGAGGTCCTCGTTCAGAAGGGCTACAGAATCGAGGAGATAGAACTCAACCCCGAATACAGGATTCAACTCAGCGACTGTGAGGCGACCGTCGGCATTGATTTTGTGATCAATCTGCCCGAAGGAAACTTCATGGTAATTAAATGCTCTTCGTCTGCGATCGAATCATGGGAAAGATATGCTGCCGCTTTTGCGCGGATTGCAAAAGACTATCAGATTCCGTTTGCGATGGTTACGGATGGAGAGTCCGCCAGGCTGATCGATGTTCTAAAAGGAACTGTCGTCGGCAGATCTCTTGATGAACTCCATGCTCGCCCTCAGGCTGCCGAAAAGATGAAAAATTTTCAGAAAATCCCCTGCCCGGAAAACAGGCGGGAACGGGAAAAGAGAATCGTATATGCTTTTGAAGGAATAAAGTGCCCGCCAGTCAAAGGGGATTAATTATCGGTATCGCCTTGGAAATCAAGGGATATTACCACTCAAGAATAATTATTCACAGTCCGTGAATTCCTCGATCAAGAGATTAAGTTGTAATTGTCACCCTGAACTCGTTTCAGGGTCTCATGCGTTTGCAACTATTCGAAACTACGAGATTCTCGCCCCAGCGAGTCGCCTGAGGTGACTGAATCAGGTTCAGAATGACAGGCTGCCCTGTGCGTCTTATGTATTATTGATGAATTGGACTATTACAGAAATCGGGCGAAGGATCGAAGGATCATTCATAAGCTCTCCTCCAAGTCCGCTTCTACATCGAGTTCGATCTGAACATTCCTGCCTATAACCAAGCCACCTTCAAGTGGCACATTCCAGGTGATCCCGAAGTCATCACAGTTCAGCATCAACGAGGAAACAAACCCTCTGCTCGATTCGCCACCCATAGGACTTATCACCACGTCTGAATATTCGACATCGAAACTGACTGTGCGAGTAACTTCTTTGATCGTCAGATCCCCGATGACCCTGAACCTGTTGCCACCCGTCGTCTCGACCGTCCTGCTCTTGAAAGTCATTACGGGGTACGTCGCGACATCGAAAAAATCCGGGCTTCGGAGATGATCGTCTCGTTTTTGTATCCCCGTATAAATGCCCGACACATCTATTGATACCTCAACAGAGGCATGTGGTATGTCTGCCGGATCGAAATCAATTACGCCGGATATTCTGTTGAACTGACCGTGAACGTTTGAGATCATCATATGGCGGATAGAGAATGCCGCCACAGAATGGTCGGGATCGATTATCCATGTGGCCATGAACCCCTCCTTGTCAGTCGAGAATAAATCTCTTCTTTCAAAGTATAATCGACGCCGCTTGACATGTCGACCCGGAATCGCGCCGGGTGCCCGACAATGCGTTGAGATTCAAACCGATGATTGTTTGCTGGATCGAAGAGGACAGGGGTTATACAAAAAAGGGAGGCAGGCCGATGTGTTCAGTACCCGCCTCCCAGGAGAGAGCCTTAATTACAGCGAGGTTCCCATTCAATGAGAGTTTTACAAACGGGACACCTCACCATGACTGCAGGCATGCCGTAGGCGTCTATGTTTTGATCGGCCACGTTGTCTATGAGTTGTTGAATGCCAAGCGTGTAGTCACAATTCCTGCACTTCTGTTTATCGACAACCGGCACGGTTACAAGGGGTTTGTTCATGTGTATATTGTTCTCCATATTTTTAGTTTATTACTTTATTTATATAAAATTATAAAGAACTTTGTCAACAGAAAAATTAAACGGGCATCAGATGCGGCCAGCGATGTGGAAACATGGAAGGGTCAATGAAAGGTTTGATCTATGAAACTGTAGACGATTAAATGTCCGAAAGTACGCATCCGGGAAGGAATCTGATCCGGCAATCACCGTTTTCATCAAACGATATGTAATCGGAATATTCCTGGCTCGAACAATATAGCGTTTTGCAGATCATGTCCGAAAAAACTCCGACCTTATCTTCAGGGCCAACCACGAAGGAATAATTGCGTTTTAGTTTGATGCATTCACCATTTGAACTCTTGTACCACACATCAACTATCGAAAGATTCTTGATGGTCAAACCTTTCCCGGCGCAGGGCTCTCCGTCAGCAGCAGCGCAGAGAGAGACCGTTAGAAAAATCGAAAGCAATAAAATCGGAAGAATCCGCGTAATCTTTCTCATACACAAATAGTATCAACAGGGAGAGCCGTTGTCAACCGGTAGGCTTTCATTTTCTGCAGTTGGGTATGGTTGTCGAAGAAATATCCGCTCATGAAAGGAAAAAATTGGTGAGCCGTGCAGGATTCGAACCTGCGACCCGCTGATTAAGAGTCAGCTGCTCTACCAGCTGAGCTAACGGCCCACTCGTGAAACAGTATGTAGTGAGAAGTAAATAGTAAGTAGTCTAAAACAGAACGACAATAAAATCATCTCACTACACGCAAGACAATTTACGAACATCAACAGAATTTAGTGGCTAAATTCTGTTTGGCGCGCCTGAGAGGATTCGAACCTCCGACCCTCGGCTCCGGAGGCCGATGCTCTGATCCACTGAGCTACAGGCGCACACATTCAAAAAAGGTTCCTTATTTTAGTCATTCCGGCCTGTCCGGAAACTTTCTGTTTCTCTCTGTATCTTCAAAAAAGATTCCCGCCAAGCGGGAATGACATCTGCATTCTTGTGCACTGCTTATTCGACGCACTCTTCTGCGTCCCAAAATTTGCTGGGGTGAGTGAGGGGACTCGAACCCCCAACACCTGGAGCCACAGTCCAGTGCTCTAACCATTGAGCTACACTCACCATCTGACAACAGTTTACAGTAATAAAGTGATGAGTTAATAGTAAAAAAAATTCTTAATCAATTAGAAACGTCAAGTCTTCAAAATTACTGCTCACTCTTTACTAATTACTGTCTGTCCATAAATTAAGTATTCAGGTGATCCGTCATTCCCCGACTTGATCGGGGAATCCAGTCTTTTAAATACGTTCTGGATTATCCGGTCAAGCCGGATAATGACAAAAATGAGACTTTGTGGACAGACTCTATTTACTATTCACTGTAAATTTCACTACGTGAAATTTACAAATGGCGCGCCTGAAGGGATTCGAACCCCTGACCCACTGCTTAGAAGGCAGTTGCTCTATCCAACTGAGCTACAGGCGCACTGAAAACGGAAAAAAGACACATAAGTTCCTGTTGAGTTTGAATTAAAATTATATGAATTTTAAGGAAATTATGTCAACGGGGGAATGCGGACAAGTTCATCGAAGGTCTCAATTATGTAATCGGCATGGAGGAGATCCGTTCTTTCGCCGTATCCGTAAGTCACCGCCACCGTTCTTACCCCCGCTCTCTTTCCTGCTTCGATA
>JBFLXP010000159.1:0-7158 GCA_040757315.1 Nitrospirota bacterium | reverse complement strand
CAACAAGATCAGAGTCATTCAGAGAAGGGCTTACGGGTTACGCGATGAGGAGTACCTGAGACTGAAAATCCTTACCTGTATGCTCAAAGAGATATAAAATGACCCACACGATTACACGAAGACCCACAAATGAAAAAGTAGAGGCTGTAATAATGGAGTTAAACGGTAGCGGTGATCGTTACGGTTTTAGCGAAGCAGACCTTCATAAGAGGATGCTGGAGTATGGTTTTAAAACATTCATATATTCGCCATTTGACCGGACTTTAACCTCGTTGAATGAGCAGAAGATGACCAGCGGTAACACTTTGTATCTGAGAAATCTGGCCAGAGTTAGTGAACGCTTATTAACGGCTCCCACTTTTTTTGTGAATAATCAGCACATATGAGTTTGCGCGGCTTTATGCTTCTCAGTCGCATAAGAAAGAGGAAAATCTGCTGATTCAACGATGATGAACAATCCTTCCCCAAAAAGGCAGGTTATGTTTTGGCAGAATATTCCAAGCTTTCATCAATCAGCCCATATTAGAGCATTGGCCGAAATGTCTGAATTTGAGGTGACGCTGGTTGCGCAGGAAGAACTACCCAAATCATTCCGGGATGCCGGCTGGACAATTCCTGATTTTGGCAAAGCTAAAATTGTCATAATTACTAACCATGATGCTATTGATAAGTTAATGGCAGATGCTGGTAACGATGCAATTCATATTTTCTCAGGCATTAGGTTCCCGATGGTCCGGAAAGCTTTTCATGCGGCAATTAAGACGAAGGCTCGAATTGGACTGCTTTCGGAGGCGGCGGATTGGAGGGGGATTCGGGGATTTGCGCGCTTTTTTCTTTACACGGCTGAAATTCTACGCTTCGGGACAAAAATTGACTTTGTTCTAGCCATCGGCCATTTGGGAGTCCGATGGTATTCAAAGTGTGGTGTTCCTGCAAAGAAAATTTATCCTTACGGATATTTTGTTGAACGAAGCTTGAACAAACCAGAAAACCAGTCTGCCTCGGATGATTTTTTTCGTTTGGCATTTGTGGGGCAATGCATTTACCGCAAAGGCATTGATATTCTGCTTGATGCGTTAGCTACCTTGAAAGATTTTAGCTGGCATCTCGTTGTTGTGGGAGACGGCCCTGAACTTACGAGACTGAAACAGCAGGCTTTGAAATTAGGAGTTAACATTAGAGTAACTTTTCATGGCGCAAAAAAAAACAAGGAGACTTTAGAGATTATTGCAGCGGCTGATTTGTTAGTTTTACCTAGCCGCTGGGATGGTTGGGGGGCAGTTGTGAATGAGGCTCTGATGCAGGGTGTGCCGGTAGTTTGCAGCGATAAGTGCGGTGCGGCTGATCTATTGCAGAACCCAGAGCGAGGTGAAGTTTTTAAATCCGGGTCTGTTTTGGGGCTCCAAAAAGTCCTCGAAAGACGTTTGAAATTTGGCAAAAGGACCCCAGAGATTACCAGGAGATTGATAGAGTGGTCAAGAAAAATTGAGGGCGAGACGGCAGCAAAATATCTCATTGATATCTTGAAAACCTCAAGTGGAGGAGGAATGAGACCTGTTGCCCCTTGGTTTGAGTCCACGGTAGGAAACAAACCATGAATATTTGTCATGTTACCAGTTCGATTTCGAGAGTCGGTGCCGGGGTGGCTAAAGTTGTGAAGGATTTATCTGAGGCTCAAGCGGATCAAGGTAATACTGTGAGTATAGTTACTTTGTTAGATGAATTCACGCAGAAGGATAAGCCCGAAAATAAGAATCTGAGTATCTTTTCCTGTTCCGCTAGAATTTCAAATAAGTTTGGTTATTCCCTTTCCCTGAAGCACGCAATCTTTGCACGTAAGGACGCGACGGATATAGTTCATATGCACGGACTTTGGATGTATCCTAATTGGGTTGCGGGAGCAACATCGAGGAAGTACTCTATCCCCTATGTAATGAGTCCGCATGGGATGTTGGATGCGCGCAGCCAACAGATGGGTAGATGGAAGAAGAAGATTGCCAGGATACTGTTTGAAAATAAAAACATCGAAAACACTGCATGTCTTCATGCATGCAGTGAACTTGAAGCGGGTCAAATTCGCTCATATGGATATAACGGACCTATTGCTGTTGTAAGTTCCGGTTTGACATCTCAGGATATGGACATTGCTTCAAGAACCTCGAAAGACATCAGACTATTTTCAAGAAATCCCCGCCTAACAAATAAACGCAAACTTCTTTTTTTTTCAAGATTGCATGAGCAGAAGGGCTTACAGTTTTTGCTGGAAGCGTGGAGTTCAGTCCGTGAAAGAGTCGCCGACTGGCACCTTGTTATTGCCGGGCGAGGTGACAAAAATTACGAAACTGCTCTGAAAAATGCTATTCGTCTGCAGGGACTATCAGAAGTTGTCACTTTTTTAGATCCGGAAAAAGCGGAATCGAAATGGAATATTATGAAGAGTGCTGACTTGCTGGTTCTTCCTTCCTACAGCGAGAATTTTGGGCTGGTTATTGCTGAAGCGTTGGCTTGCGGTGTCCCTGTGATTACGACAAAAGGAACGCCATGGAAGGACTTAGAGACAGACAACTGTGGTTGGTGGCTTGATGTGGGAAGGGAGCCGCTTGAGCATTGTCTCAATAAGGCATTGATCTTGCCCGATGACCAGTTAGTCGCTATGGGTCAAAATGGACGAAGGTTGATTGAGCGCAAATATTTGTGGGAGATCAATGCCAAGCATATGCTGGAAGTTTACAGGTGGGCTATTGGTGGCGGGAGTAAGCCTGACTGTGTAAGAATGGATTGATGGAAAAGCCTGGCTTAGACATTGCTGCAAATCGAAGGGCAGACAAATATACCAAGGCTGAAATGCTCAGACGAATCTTGTGGGGGCTGGTTCAACCGTTGTTCCGATTCAGCCCTCGTGTATTCTTTAGCTACAGAAGGCTTTTGTTGCGGCTCTTTGGGGCTAAGATTGGGCAAGAAGTACACATCTATAATTCTGCCATCATTTACGTGCCATGGAATCTTGAGATTGGCGACTGGTCGGCCATAGGCGAGCATGCTTATATCTATAACCTCGGACGGGTCAGCATCGGGGAGAAGGTGACTATTTCGCATCGTGCTCACCTGTGCGCCGGGACTCACGACTATGGCAAGGTCGATCTGCCGCTCTTAAAGCCGTCAATCCAAATCGGCAATCAATCTTGGATCTGCGCCGATGCTTTCATCGGGCCAGGTGTCACCGTTGGCGAAGGGGCAATCGTGGGAGCAAGGGCAGTCGTCCTAAAGGATATCGACCCATGGACGGTTGTTGCCGGTAATCCTGCAGAACCAATTAAGAAAAGAGTGCTGCACATCGGTCAATCATCCACTCAATAACAACATCTTTATGGACGGTCAAAAGGAGATATCAGGCTATACTTATGAGAACAGTGATTTGAATGATTCACATAGGTTTCTGCTACCTGCGTTGGTTGACATTCTGAACTCTTTGAACCTTGATCCTGCAGAAAATAGAATTTTCGAAGTTGGATGTGGAAATGGGTCTGTTGCGCATGCTCTATCAAGACTTGGCTATGACATCACCGGTGTTGATCCTTCAGAACAAGGAATTGCTCAGGCAAATCTTCAATATCCGGAGCTTAAGCTCTATAAGGGATCGGCATACGAGGATCTGGTGGCTATCTACGGTCAGTTTCCAATAGTCATCAGTTTAGAAGTGATTGAACATGTATATTCTCCTCGCAAATATGTGAAAACGATTTTCAATCTTCTCAAAGAAGGAGGGGTAACCATAATTTCTACCCCATACCACGGTTATATTAAGAATCTCTTGCTTGCCGTATCAAATAAGATGGACAATCATTTTACGGTACTATGGGATCACGGGCATATAAAATTTTGGTCAATTCAAACATTGGCCGCCCTTTTGCAGGAGACAGGCTTTAGAGAAATCATGTTCAAGCGAATCGGGAGAATTCCACCACTGGCCAAGTCAATGATTGCAGTGGCAAGAAAATAATCCGCCATGAGTATTGCCATGCTAATACCTACCCTCAATGAAGAAAAAAATCTTCCCTTTGCCCTGGAGAGTTGCAGGTTTGCCGGGCAAGTAGTCGTCCTTGATTCCGGCTCATCTGATGAAACGCAGAAAATAGCGGCTCAGTACGGGGCGCAATTTGTATATCATCCCTGGGAAGGCTATGCCCGCCAGAAGAACTGGGGACTGGATAATCTCCCTATTGAATCGGAGTGGGTGTTCATTCTGGACGCCGACGAGGTGATTACTCCTGCTCTCCGCGAGGAATTAATTGCGATTTCCACGGGAAGAGTCAAAACAGATAAGGCGGGGTTTTATGTAAACCGCTATTTTGTCTGGAATGGTAAGGAAATACGTCATTGCGGGTATTATCCGTCATGGAATCTGCGCTTCTTCAGGAGGGGCAAGGCCCGCTATGAAGAGCGAGATGTCCATGAGCATATGATTGTAGACGGACGGGTCGGATACCTGACAGGCGAAATACGACACGAAGACAGACGGGGCAGAGACTATCTCTGGCAGAAACACTTAAAGTATGCAGAGCTTGAAGCAAAAGAGATGCTAAAAGTGGTCAAAGGAGAATCCACCGGGAAGCTACCGGCATCATTCCTTGGTAATTCATTAGAGCGGCGCAGGGCGATTAAAGAAAGGATATGGCCCTACGTGCCTGGTCGATGGTTTTTGCGATTCTTCTATATGTACATCATCAAGCGGGGTTTTCTCGATGGCGCTGCAGGGCTGGATATGTGTACGTTCATGGCAAATTATGAGCGAGAAATTTCCAGGAGATTTCAGATGTTAAAAAGACAGATGTCTGCTTCTCGACCGGCGTAAATATATGGCTATGATGCGAGAAATTCACAGAGGCGCTGCAATTGTTTGTGTCTCTGTGGCGCTAATTGCAGCCGTGGGTAAAGCGCATGCAGAAGATTTCAAATCTTTGCAGGACAAGGATAAGCACCCTGTAGTGTTGTGGGCTTCCGATCCGGTGCGACCTGATGAGGTTGTTCTGTTGTCCGGCGGAAATTTTGGGTCTAAACTAAAGCTGCAAGCTACGCGTATTTCAGATTCAGCAAAGACCGGTAGGCCTTCCAAGTCACCTTTCTCTTTTCCTGATAAATCGGACGAGCTTAAACATTTTCAGCAAGCCGATCATTCAGTCAAGTTCATCGTGCCTTCCGATTTATCAATGGGACTATTTGCGGTGCGTCTTACCAACGAAATGGGCAGTTCAGCACTGACCATGCTCAACCGTCCCGATCCCTGGTGGCTTCAGGGAGATGAAGGCGGTGTTGCCTCACCTGGCGGATGGGTGAGAGTCTTCGGCAAATGCCTATCTTTCACCGGCAAAAAGGCATCTGTCTATTTAGAGGGAAAAGGTAAGATATGGCAGTTACCAGCCTCCGAGGCGAACACCTGGAGCGTTACCTTTTCTGCGCCTCGCGAATTGGAGGCCGGCAATTATAGCGTCCGCGTTCACAACGGTTTCGGGGGCGATTATGGATGGAGTGCTCCTCTATCTGTTGTGGTGCGACAAAAGATTGAATGGCCCGAGACGACCTTCAACGTTGTTGAATTCGGGGCTGATCCTGCAGGGCTAAAGGACTCCACATCTGCTGTCAAGAAAGCGCTCGCACAGGCCGAAGCTAACAAAGGTGGTATCGTGTTCTTTCCGAGAGGGCGTTACATGTTATCCGAGGGCTTGAAGATACCGCGACACACAACTATGAAAGGAGAAGACCGTGAACTTTCATGCATCTTCTGGGGTCCCGGAGGCGATGAAAAGGTAGATGTACAGAACTTCTTATCCCTCATTCAGGGGACAAATTCGTTCGGCATAGAAGACCTTGCGATTTACGCCCGTTATTATCGTCATGTCATTGTTGGGGATTTGGGTGAAGTACCGGATGCAGGCAATATTTTTGTGCGAAGAGTGAGGGTGCGAGCCGATATCTACACGGGGCACTTAAAACCGGAAGAAGTAGATAGACGCTTCCGTAGTTCATTGCTTTTATCCACTGGCGGAGGTGACACCGTACGCTTGGGAGGAAGCAATATTCAAATTGTCGACTGTGATTTTTACGGAGCGGGTCGCTCACTTTTCTTAAGTCGTGCGCGGAATGGACTTGTTGCGCGAAGCATTTTTTACAATGGGCGTTGGGGATGGTACAGTATTTCTGGTTCCGACGGGCTTATATTTGAAGAAAACCAGATTATCGGTGTAGATCTAATGTCGACTGGAGGGGGGCTGAATTGTCTTGACGGCTCAAACTATTCTCAGAATGTCTACTTTGCTCATAACGTGTTCAAATTGATGCATGGTTGGGATAGAGAAGCGATGACTTCTGATGCCGGTGGAAGCGTCTATTTCGGCAAAGTTGCGTCAGCGCAGGGTATGGAAATTATGTTAACTGGTGAGCCTCGCCGGGGCAACAGAGAATTCAAAGGGATGGGCCTCTTTATACTTGATGGCAGAGGCAAAGGACAATATCGCCAGGTGTCCGAGCATAAAAGTAAGAAGGTACAGGTTGATCGTGAATGGGATATTCTACCCGATGAAAGTTCCCAGATCAGTATTACAATGCTCCAGCGAAATTACTTGATCATTGGCAACGAGTTCCATGATGCGACTTGTGCAGTTCAGTTCTATGGCACTTCAATCAATCATATCGTCGCTGAGAACAAATCCTATCGCGCCGGGGGTTTTCATAATATCGGAATGCAATATGCTGGCGGTTGGCAACCGAGTTGGTATGTGCAGTTCATAAGGAACGAAATAATAGAAGGCAATCAAGGGTTCAATGGGCCGCTGAACCAATTTCCTCCCCAGGATTCACACGTGGCGGCACTCGGTCAACAGTACGAACCGACGAAAGCTGCGATGAACCGGTTTACGATCATACGGGGCAATAAGTTGCATAGCAACGCCAGGATAGAGGTTGGTGGCGCGTGCGAGGATACTGTGGTAGACGGGAACTTTCTCAAAGACACGGATGTCGGTATCGAAGTGGGCGGTTCCGGCTCACATCGAAAAGGCGAACCTTCTGGCGTTTTGCTTTATCGAAATGTCTTTGAACGAATAAGCGTGCCTGTCAAAGACACTACGCAAAAGGCAGTGCTCGCGGATAAGTAATAAGGAG
>JBFLXP010000158.1:0-7190 GCA_040757315.1 Nitrospirota bacterium | reverse complement strand
GGTGGTGGACAACAGCGTCGACGAAAGTCTTGCCGGGCATTGTAAGAATATCGACGTCATCATACATCTTGACGGAAGCTGCACGGTGATAGACGACGGGAGGGGAATACCCACGGAAATCCATCCCGATGAGGGCCGTTCCGCAGCCGAAGTTGTTCTGACCGAATTGCACGCGGGAGGGAAGTTCGAATCCAAGGCTTACCGGATATCGGGCGGGCTGCACGGGGTGGGCGTCTCGGTGGTGAACGCCCTTTCGGAATGGCTCGACGTAGAAATCAAACAGAACGGCAGCGTCTTTCAGCAGCACTATGAAAGGGGTATTCCGAAGGCCGAGTTAACGATCGTTGGGAAGACCCGGGGAAGGGGTACGAAGATCACCTTTAAGCCGGATTCCGAGGTATTCGAGATTCTCGATTTCAGTTGGGATATCCTCTCCCAGAGACTCAGGGAACTGGCTTTTCTGAACAGGGGATTGAAGATAACCTTGTCCGATGAGCGGACAGAGAAGAAACAAGTTTTCCATTACATGGGCGGCATAGTCTCGTTTGTCGAACACCTTAATAAGAACAAGACGCCGATCCATCCGAAACCGGTATACATCTCCGGAGAAAAAGAAGACATTATCGTCGAAATGGCGCTTCAGTATAATGACGGGTATGCGGAGACCCTCTACACCTATGCGAACAATATCAATACGAGGGAGGGCGGCACCCATCTGATCGGCTTTAAATCGGCTTTGACCAGGACGGTCAACAGTTATGCCACCTCCCACGGTCTTCTTAAGAACGGCAATACTCTTTCGGGCGATGACGTCAGAGAGGGCCTCACGGCGGTCATAAACGTTAAGCTGATGTCGCCGCAGTTCGAGGGACAGACAAAGATGAAGCTCGGCAACAGCGAAATAAAGGGCATAGTCGAGTCGATAGTCAACGATGCTTTGGGCACTTATCTTGAAGAAAATCCATCGGTGGCGAGAAAGATCGTGGAAAAGTCTCTTCAGGCGGCACGGGCACGGGAAGCGGCCCGAAAGGCAAAGGAGCTTACCAGACGGAAGGGAGCTCTCGAAGACTCCGGCCTGCCGGGCAAACTGGCGGACTGTTCCGAAAAGGACCCTGCATTGAGCGAGATCTTCATTGTGGAGGGAGATTCAGCGGGAGGCTCGGCAAAACAAGGGCGCGACAGGCGCACACAGGCGATCCTTCCCCTGAGAGGCAAGATCCTGAACGTCGAGAAAGCCCGGTTCGACAAGATGCTCAGCTCCGAGGAGATCAAGATACTGATAACGGCGCTCGGCACGGGCATAGGACCGGAAGATTTCGATATATCGAAGATCCGCTATAACAAAGTCATCCTGATGACCGATGCGGACGTCGACGGAGCGCACATACGGACCCTCTTGCTGACTTTCTTCTACAGGCAGATGCCTCAAGTGATCGAGAAAGGCTATCTCTACATAGCGCAACCGCCGCTTTTTAAAGTGAAAAAAGGAAAGACCGAGAAGTATGTGCAGAATGAAGCTGAGATGCTGAACATGCTCTTTGAACTCGCTTCGGATGACGTCGAGCTTAGCGTCAGGGGCCAGGCGGCGAAGGGGAAGGCCCTTATTCCTCATCTGAAGAAGCTATACCGGTTCGAAAGGCTTATGGAATGGTTCGAGAGAAGGAGAAGGGACACAGAGCTTCTCAGGTTCGTCCTCGCGACGAGCATGAACAATGACATGCTGAAGGACAGGAAGAGGATTGCCGGGATTCTCGGGGACATGCAGGAAAAATATCAGAATATTCAGGTGGGAGAGTTGCAGCTTGACGAAGAACACCAGACTTACGGGGTCGAAATCAGACGGCAGAATTATAAACTCAATATCGACACCGAGTTTCTTACATCGCCTGAATACAGGGAACTTGAGAATCTTTTTAACGGCATAAGGGATCTGGGAGAAACCCCGTATAAAGTTACTGCGAAAGATGGAGTCAGAGAAGTTCAATCAAGCAAGGATCTGCTTGAACTGGTGCTTGCGACAGCCAAGAAAGGTCTCAGCATCCAGAGGTACAAGGGGCTGGGAGAGATGAACCCCCAGCAGCTATGGGAAACCACGATGGATCACGAAAAGAGGACGTTGCTTCAGGTTACGGTTCAGGATTCCGTAGAGGCTGACGATATCTTCACCGTTCTTATGGGTGATCAGGTGGAGCCGAGAAAGGAATTCATAACAACCCACGCGTTGGAGGCCCGGAATATTGATATCTGAAAAGATGAAGGTCGCTCTTCGCATAGTGCTGTTTCTGCTTCTGCTTTTGCTCATCGCGTCCTGCGGGAAGAAAGAAGTGAAACAGGTCTCACAGGAGTCGAAGACTTCTGAGGAGGCTTTTGAGCTGGCGGACACAATAAAGCGGGCTTATCTAAGGAATGACCGTTCGACTCTCGAAGACAACACGACTCCCGACGGCTACCGAGAGCTGATCTCGGGAATGAAGAGCTTCGACAGCGCTGAGCTGACTCTCACTCCCACCTGGGTAGAGATCAGGGATTCGCAGGTCAACCTGAGCGTTTCATGGAAGGGAACGTGGACCGTCAGGGAAAAGGTGACCGAGGAGAGCGGTCTTGCCGTCTTCGTCTTCGAGGGAAGCCCGCTCAAGCTTGCCAGAATTCAGAGGGAAAACCCATTCAGCCAGCCGGAATAAGAAGTCACTGAAAGGGTCATTAGTAGAACCTCACAGTTGTCATTCCCGCGCAGGCGGGAATCCAGTTTTTTCGCGCCCTTCTGGATGCCCGCTTTCGCGGGCATGACGGTCTTCTCTCGCGAAACCAATTTTGAAAGGTTCAATGATGCGTCTCAGCGGTTTTTATAGCTGCGGCAGCCCCTGCGTTGCCGCACCGTGAGCACAGGGCTCACGTAGCTGATAATAATCATTCCCTGGACGTGAGTCATTGCGAGCGAAGCGAAGCAATCTCTTTTTTGCAAAGTTCGGGTAAATGTTGACTATATCGAAATTGCTATCTGCAGGAACTGCAGGATGTTTTGCTGCAGGAGCCGCAGGAGGCTGACGCAGCGGTACCGGCCAAGGGTCTTTCAGTGCCTGCTGCGCAGAATACGGAAAATTTCTTCTTCACCTCTTTTGAACTGCATTTCGGGCAAACAACTTCCTGGTTCCCGAAAACGAGCTTCTCGAAGTCTTCACGGCAGACTGTGCAGGAATATTCAAAAATCGGCATAATTCATCTCCTAATGCGTGCCTGTTTACCATGATGTCATCCTGAACTTGTTTCAGGATCTCTTTGTTTGATGAACGTAACTGCGAGATGCTGAAATAAATTCAGCATGACATAAAAGCTGATAAACAGACTGTAAACTTTCTATTACTTCTTCGGCACCTTCTCCCAGTCCTTCAGGAACTTCTCGATTCCGATGTCGGTTAAAGGATGCCGGGTCAGTTGTATTATAACAGAATAAGGAATCGTGGCGATATGGGCGCCTATCTTCGCAGCCTCGACAACATGAAGAGGATTGCGGATGCTCGCCACGATCACTTCCGTTTCGAAGAGGTAATTCTCATATATTTGGATGATATCCCGGACTAATTCCATGCCCGTATGACTTATATCATCCAGCCTTCCGACAAATGGGCTCACGTATGAGGCGCCGGCCTTCGCAGCGAGCAAAGCCTGGCTCGGGGAAAAGACCAGGGTAACGTTCGTTTTAACGCCCATTCCCGAAAGCTTCTTGACCGCTTTCAGTCCTTCGGCGGTCATCGGGATTTTGACCACGATGTTTTTGTCGATCTTCGAGAGAGAAGCAGCCTCCTCAATCATCTCTTCGGCCTTCATGGTCACGGCTTCGGCACTGACGGGACCGTTCACAATTGTGCAGATCTCCTTGAGCAGGGGGATAGGGTCCACGCCTTCTTTCGCGATTAGAGAAGGGTTAGTGGTAACTCCGTCTATGACGCCGAGGTCATTCGCCTTTCTTATCTCTTCAAGATTTGCGGTGTCGATGAAGAATTTCATACAGGCCTCCAAAAATCATAGGGTGGTGATCGAGAATCAATTATACTATAGTAAAATATATTTGCTCAAAATAAATATGACGCCTTCTTGAATCCTGATGAAGAGCCGGAAATATACGATCCTTGCGCTATTATTTGCTGCCTGGCTGCTGCTGGCGGGCAGCGCCTTTGCCGACCGGGTGGACGAACTTCTCGTCATGCTGCACGGCAGGGACCGGGAAGCTCAGCTTGCCGCAATCGAAGCATTGAGCAGAATCAGAAGCACGAGGTCGGAGGATGCGCTCTTCGGTTTCATCAACCGAAAAGGCGAGGACTGGAGATTGAAGATTCAGGCGATCCGCCTTCTGGGCGAAATCGAGGACCCTTATGTCGCGGACAGGCTGGTGACGATATTCAATGACCCTTTCCTCAATGATACGTGTCCCGCATTGCAATGGAATACCGCTCAGGCTCTCGGAAATAAATTCAACAGAGGAACTCGGGCGGTAGATTCCCTTATCGATGCTCTGGACAGCGATAATCTCCTCGTCCGGGAGGCGGTGGTGCAGTCTCTCGGAAGAATCGGCGATCCGAAGGCTGTGCCCCATCTGATTATTGCGCTGGATGATACTCGTTTTTCGATAAGGTTCAGCGCCGTCAAAGCGCTTGAACAGATCGGAGACCGGGTGGCCATACCGTTCCTCACAAAAATAGCTGAGGGCGACGCCGACCCCTATATCAAACAGGAAGCACTATCGGCTTTGAAGAATTTCAGGTAAAATTGGAATAGTCCGGAAAGACGGAGGAGACGCTTCCATGAATACCATATGGGAAAACATCTTCAGGCTGAGGCAGAAAGCATCCGACCAGATAGACGCACTCCTTCTGAACATCCCCATTTTTCAGGATCTGGAAAGACGTGAACTGAAGAAGATAAAGCGCATTCTTCATCAAAGGCAGTACAGTGAAAAAGAGGTGATCTTCAGTCAGGGAGATGTCGGCCTCGGCATGTACATCATCGTGGACGGCGAGGTCGGGATAGTCTGCGGCCCGGACAGCCGCGTTCTGGCGGAACTGAAAGGAGGGGATTTTTTCGGCGAGTTGTCTCTTCTCGACGATGCACCGAGGAGCGCGACGGCGGTGGCGAAGGCGCCTTGCGTCATGCTCTGCTTTTTTAAACCGGAACTTCTCGACCTTATCAGCCGCGACCCCAGACTCGGCTCCAAAATAATATTCAGGCTCGCATGGGTCGTCGGAGAGAGACTGAAGAGCACGAATGAACAATTGCACGAGATGAGCTGCCGGAGGCGGGAGGGCGCGGCGCCGCTCTCATGAGGATATCCGGGAGCACGGATTTTCTTAAGATCTTCTTCGTTCTGCTCGCCGGCGCGGGACTTATCTGGTTTCTTGCTTCCATACCCGAGATCGTCAAGCTTGTGATCGTTTCCGCTCTGCTCGCATATGTTCTCGATCCGCTTGCCAACTTCCTCGAATCCAAGGGGATGAGCCGGACGGCCGGAACCATCGTGATATTCCTTTGTGTCATCGCTCTTGCCGGTGTTTCGTACATGGTCCTGCTGCCCATAATTTCGGACCAGGTCGGCGGACTTAAGAGCGGCTTCAACCCCGAAGGCGCGGGACTGATGATGTTCCGGCTCGAAAACTTGCTCATCCCCTATCTTTCGTTTTTAGGCGTCAAACAACTGGACCTCATGGGAAGGACGCAGGCCGCGATGGCCGGGGCCGGAGAATGGATGTTCAGCCATGTCCTCGATGCGGCTTCTCTTCTGACAAGTATGATCCTCATACCGTTCATTGTTTTCTTTCTTCTGAAGGACGGCAGGGAGTTCAAGAAAGGCTTTGTCAGTCTGGTGCCTAACCGCTACTTCGAATTCACGCTCTATCTGTTCCATAAATTGAATACACAGGTCGGAAATTACCTGCGCGGGCAGGTGATGGATGCGGCGATAGTGGGTGTTTTAGCTGTCTTCGCCCTTTGGCTGATCGGCGTGAAATATTTTTTCCTCATCGGAATATTCGCGGGCACAGCGAATCTCATCCCCTATTTCGGGCCCATAGCCGGCGCTATCCTCGCCGTCATTGTATCGATACTCCAGACAGGCAGTTTCGAAATGGCCTTGTACGTGATACTCGCTTTCACCGTCATCAAACTTCTCGATGACGCCGTTATCCAGCCCGTGGTCGTGGCCCGGAGCGTCCATATGCATCCGCTGACTGTATTGCTTGCCGTGCTGATAGGAGGCAAGCTGTTCGGAATCCTCGGTATGCTCCTCTCCGTGCCGGTGGTAGGCTTTGTCACCGTCGTAGCCCACGAAAGTATCATCAACTACCGCAGATACAGGGAAGTGTAAATCAAGTGGATCGGTAATCCTCGCAAAATGAAGAAGCGAGCCGTAAAACTGATCAAGAAAGCCGCGAGGGAAGAGATTCCTTATCCACGATGAGAGGAAAGGTTATCCCTTCCAAAAAAAGAAAGCTCATCGAAAAAGCCTTGAAGAAGAATCAGAAGCAGGAGCACGGCGGGGATGAGTGAAGACATTAGTCGGAAGACCGAAGGTTAGAAGATCCGTGAAATTCAATTGTGAATAGTGTAGATTTGCCCCGTAGGTAGCCGTTCATAACCGCAAGATCAAAGACCTGACCCCAATTCTGTGCCAACTTTTCTTCGTGTGCATGCCTTGAGATTTCAAATTTCACTCGTCCTCCTTTCTGCTGAGGGTAGATGGCACCCCTGTTCTGTTCAAGTCAGGCAATACTTTCACTATTCTTAGGGCAGCCACGAAATCTTTATAGAGGTGTCGGTCACGCTGCCGAAGAATTCTTCTGATTCTTTTGTGATGGTTAATGTTAACACCTCCGGCACATCCTACGTTTTTAATCTCCATAGGGTAAGTCGTCCCGCGTTGTGATCCGGATTATCTGAGCTTCTCCTTAATCAACTCCCACTTCTTATCCTTGACCATCACGAAACGGCATCGTCCGCCGGAAAGTTCCTCCCACAAGGCACCGATAAGTCGATCATCTTTTGCGTCGCCCCAGCGGTCAGCCCCCTTATATTCGATGGCAAGAACTGAGCCATTCGGCAACCTGCAGAGGAAATCCGGATAGAATCTGCCATTTGCTTTCTGAAGGAAGAATGAACATCCTTCCTTTCTCACAAGGTTCCGTACCCAAAAACTGATGCGG
>JBFLXP010000157.1:0-7216 GCA_040757315.1 Nitrospirota bacterium | reverse complement strand
ATCCCAACGAAGCTTATTTTTGCCTTCTTTGATTCGATTCTCCACATCGCCCCGACTGTTATAGACATCCACAACTTTCCGGGTCGGCAGCCGGGAGTTTGTGGAGATGAACTCCACTCGTGGAAACACCTCATCAAAATGCCATTCGATTTTGGATACGACTCTCGGGTGCTTCTTCCAGTTGGCCGCACGATAATAGAAACCCACCGTCTTGATCTTAATCCCGGACTTCGGAAATCGGCCTGTTGGTCTCCTCCTCATAGGCTGTTCTGCAAGCTTGTCCAGATTGCGGTTCCTCTTCAAGCGGATGAAGTACGTGATGGTCCGGCTTTCGCAATACCGGTACCCGCGGCCCATTTATCGTTCATGATAAAATCGGAGTGCTTCCTTTTTTCGTTCGCTCGAATGCCTTGGCAATACTGTCCGCCCATATCGAGGATCTTTCTTAAAGACGGAAAAAGCCAGTTGACACCTTTGGCATAGCAATAAATCTCGGAAATACTTTTATTCGCGGAAGGCGCAATGTAACGACCGTAGCCGGTCGTTACAACGTAGGAAAGATCTTCCCTCTTGCTGCGCAGCCTTGCTAAAGCTCCGTCCAGGACAGTCATCCTCATTTTAGCGCTTTCCAAACCTGTAGGAATGCGATTTGTCGATTTGATTTCGCCATCCCACAGAATAACGGCCTTCGTCGTACGAGAACCGACGTCTACACCTGCAGAAAGCAGCACCGTATTTTACCTTCTCCATTTTTTTGCGTGCTCCCTCGCAAACAATGCTGCACCCAGAGCACCCACTATGAGCGGGTTATCCGGAACTACAACCGGAAACACCAGTTCAGAATCAAATATACGGACGATCCTCTTGTTTTGAGCCACACCCCCGCATAACACCACCTCAGCATTGATATCGATCCGTCGCATCACATCCATCATGCGCTCTTTTACCGATTCAGGTATGCCAGCATATAGATTCTCCATGGGAGGTCCACTGTGGATATTAGAGATGATTTCCGGTTCGGCAAATACCGCACAATAGCTTTGACGTGAGCCGTGGCATCGGCCTCGAATGCGATCGCACTAAGTGATTCCAGATCCAGCACTTTGCAGGCGGGTTCAATAAATGGTCAAGTGCCGACGGCGCACTTTGAGTTAACGGAGAAGTCGGTAAGTTTTCCGTCCTCGTCCGGATTCATGGCCCGGTACCCACCCGCGCCTGTATCCAGGAGCGTTCGAACTCCCGGAAACAGATGATAGGCACCTTTGGCCAGACAACCCTGCTTGGTGCGATGCGCTTTGGCAATGGGAGCCTCATGGCGGCTGACACCGGTTGAAACAATCATCTTAGTATCGGCGATTTGCCCTCCGACATCATTTAAGTGCCTCAAGTATGTCTTGTGCAGTGGCTCCCGACTCCTCCTCGGGGAAAATGGTCCTTGCTCCCAGAACGCCGTTCTCAGCCACGAGAACCTCTTTTGCATCTGTGATAACTAAGTCCAGGCCGGTAAACAGCATTTTTTACCCTATCCTTTGATCATTTCTATAAGCGCCTCGACCTTCGAAGATATTTCATCCAATCCACCCTGGGTGTAGTCCATATCCAGGTAAAGTGTGGGAACATCGTAGACGCGCTCAAATTCATCCTTTAGACGCGGATATTCGGTATTGCGGCATTCACAATAACGGGCCACAAAAAATATGACCCCATCAATCCGGTGTCCCTCCAGGGTCTGCTGAATGAATCCAAAGCGCTCATCGTTTTCATGCGGATAGTACTCCGCGCTCGTGGTATGGGGACAATGGACATCCAGGCGGTGCTCGACAATGGCATCCAAAGGATCCTTGTCGGTTGCTATCTTACGGTGGAAATAGCTTTTGGAGACCCCGATGTCCTCGGCAATGATCTGGCCTCCGGATTCTTCGACTATGTCGTAAATTTGATAGGTGAACTGGTCGACACCACCGCCTGAAAGATACAGCCGTATGACCCCGTCGGAGGATGCTTCACGCTGCTCCAGTTCCTTCAGGTACTCTTTCATCAATGCATTATGCTCGTTCTTAGGCATCAAAAGCGAAGAAAACTCCGCTTGAAAGGCTTCGGAACCCGATAACACAGGGTTTTCCTGACGGCGAAATCCATGGAGCTGCTCCATTAAATCGTAATGCTCGTTATAGATCGCAATGGTTTCGGACAGCTTGTCATCGCTTATCATGAAGCGCTGTTCCCGTTCGAGCTGCTGCTTGAAGATTCTGTACTCGCCTTTCAAGTAATCATGGACGCCTCTGCCGTCGATTTTTTCAGGATGATTGATATAAAGTACGTAAGGCGATGTTTCTACTCCCAAAACCGTCGGCTTTTCCTTTGGTGCCAGCACCCGCCAATAATAACCGCAACGAGATAATATATCGCAGGTATTGCACACTAAGATACCGTCCAAATAGTCGTAGACCCCCCGCCCGGCCAAGTCCAAAATGCTACGGGCATAGGGACAGGCATAACGGGCAACGTGCTTGTCCACCATTTCAATGGGATCTTGGCCACCGGTAATTTTTACCGGCAACATATCGGCAGCAAAGATAAGTTCCTCCGGGGCCACACAGCACAAATAACCGAAGGCTTTTTTCTGATTTGCTTCCTTCCACTCTTGGACACGTGCATGGCGATTCTCAATCCAGTCTCTAAATATCTCTCTCACTCTAAATATCCCTCTCATGTTGCACCTCCTCAAACCGACCGTCTGTTCCATTTTCAGGAGCCGATAGGCAAGTGCGTCAAATCGGGCCAGGGTTTGAGCTTCCGAATAGGTCCCCTCGTCCACCTGAAAAGTCTCTCAAGCCGGGACTACTTTCCAATAATAGGCGATCACCCCGCGGTTTTCATCGACATGTCTCCGACGGAAAGTCACTTTCACAGGTGTACCCACTTTTACCGCATCAATTTCACAATCCGTAAAATCCATATAGAGTCTGCCGCCGCCATCAAAATCAATAAGGCCGTATACCCCCGGAGGATCCAAGTTAAATGTGAGGTTGTCGGCCGTGTATGAATTGACGTGTCCCTGCTTGTCGTAAAAATAGTAATCATCCATCTGGTCGATGGCCCCGCATTCGGGATTGATGCAGACTCTCTGTTTTGGAAATTGTGGTGTGCCACAGGCTTTACATTGAGAACCCCGCAAGGAGGAAAGCGTTTGACCTTCGCGATGGGTTACTGAAAGCCGCACAAAGGGCACTTGTTCACCGCGAATTCCCACTTCTACCGGGATGACGTTACGGAACACTAGGTATTTGGAATAATTGTCCAGGTTTCTCCTTAATTCCAGATGACCGCGGACTCCCAGGCGCCCTATGATTTTTTCGATCTGATCGGTGACCTCAAAGTATAAAGCATCGCCGCCGGAGCCATAGCTGACAACCAGGATTTTATCCCCCGGTTTGGCTGTTTCGAGCGCGCTGGCAAACATCAAAAGCGGCATGGCTGAGCCGGTGTCGCCGACATTGTCAATGAATGTATCCTGTATCTGTTCCGCCGCGACGCCTGCTCTTTTGCAGAGATCCAAGACAACGCGATTATTCGGACAGGCAATCACAACCTTTGCAAAATCACCGGTTGTCAGTTTGCATTTATTCAACAACCCGGTTATTGCCGCTGGGAGGAGCTTCTGGAATCCTTCATCCCGAATCCAGCGTTCTTCCCAGGTACGCGGAAATTTCTTCCCCTCTCCGCGGACGACATCCGGAAAGTCCTGAGTGATTGAATAACTGCCTTTTAACTCAGCGATGACATCGTCTCGTCCGACCAAAAATGCGGCTGCGGCATCCCCGAAAGTGTGTTCCATGCCGCTTCCCGGTTTTCCGAGTCGAGAATCTGCGGCACACACAAGGAAATTATTTGAGTTTCCTGACTGCACGGCTTCACAGGCAGCGAGCAGGGCAGTGGTTCCTGATTTGGGCGATGCGCCAAAATCAGCGCTCCGGACGTCTGGTTTGAAGGCTAGAGCCGCTGAGCATATGGCAGCATTTTGCCTTTCGACATACGGCAGGGACATGGAACTTAAATAGAGCCCGTCGACGTCCTCCCTTTTTATTCCGTTCAGACACTCCATTGCGGCAGCCACCGACATGGTGATGCTATCCTCATCGTAGTTTGCCACGGCCTTTTCTCCTCGCGCAACGCCAACGGTTGCCCCGTTGAACCATCCCATCGCTTGAAAAATCGTCTTACGATCCATTCGATAACGAGGAATGTATACGCCATATGATGTTATGCCTACCATAACTGTTTCTCCTTATTTGTTATTCATATTTTTTAGTTTAACCTTTTTCAATTTACTTTGATTCCTGTTAAAAAATAAAAAACCTATAAATTAGACTCTAAGAAATCCTTCTTGTAACTAAGCTGTTTCTTTGCTTTTTACCACAACAAAAAGCCAGTGAAGGCCGCTCAATAAATATCCGCTTGGGCGTTTTATGGCGCGGGATGAAAATTACTTCTCTACACTTTCATCATAAACAGCGGCAATCTTTTCCATGATCTTGTGAGATAAGCAGGCAAGCTTATCTCACAAGTTTCTTCTGAGAAGTAGCAAATCCTCATTTAACTGAAAGTTCAAAATAATATTAAGGATGATCGGTATTTAGCAATAGATTTTATGCAGATCGTCTTTAAATACAATCGTTTCACCGCTCGCATGATGAAGACCTGCTCGCATCTACAATATCTACGTGGTTATAGATAAGTTTCAACATATCATATCTGGATAGGTACAAAACTCATATTTATTTCTAAAGTACAGCGAAGCCATGTAGGACTCAATTCTTGCTTTTTTTTGCATTTTATTCTATGGTTTTCACATAAAATAGTGACAATACCCATTTTGTTACCAATGTATCTTTTCATGTAGAATTAGCGTGCACCCATACGGATACATTGATCCAGCCTAATGGTTTCCCCATGTATCACGGCATTTTCAATGATAAACTTACACGCATGCGCGAATTCGTGTCCTTTGCCGAAACGTTTGGGAAACGGGATTTGTTGGATTAAGGATTGTTTTACCTTTTCCGGAAGTGCCGCCAGCATCGGGGTTTCAAACAAACCCGGGGCAATGGTTACCACTCGAATACCGTAGTCTGAAAACTCGCGGGCAATCGGAAGAGTCATTCCCACCACGCCGGCTTTGGAGGCAGCATAGGCCGGCTGACCGATCTGACCATCAAATGCAGCCGCAGATGACGTATTGATCACCACCCCTTTTTCGCCATCTGCATTTGGCGTGTTCTCAACCATCTTTTCAGCCGCATACCGGATCACCATCATAGTGCCAACCAGGTTGACTTGAACGATCAGATTGAATTGCTTCATAGAGAGTGGTCCTCTACTGGACAGCACTTTGGCCGGCTGGGCCACGCCAGCACAGTTTATGGCAAAATGAACCCCGCCGAAAGAACTGACGGTTGAATCGATGGCGGCTGCCACGTCTTCCTCCTTGGTGATATCGGTTTTGCAGAATATGACAGATTCGCCCAGTTCACGAGATAGTTTGCTGCCTCTTTCTTCGTCGGTATCAATAATTGCAACTTTAGCGCCTTCTTCGATCAGCATTTTAGTAGTCGCTTCTCCCAGACCGGAGGCACCCCCAGTAACAACAGCAACATTACCTTTGATCTCCATATTGCTTCTCCTCTTATTTAATAGTAAAAGATTTCTTCACGCTAAGTTCTATTTCATCTTTCCAATGGGTGCTGCACCAATTGTGTTCTTCTGGATCTCTTTGGTCCCTTCGTATATTTCAATGATCTTCGCGTCCCGTTAATACCGTTCCACTTCGTACTCAGAGCATATATGCGTTCCACCCAGCAACTGCATCGCTTCATCGGCCACCCCTACTGCTGCTGCTGCATACATCTTAGCCATAGAGGGTAACGAGAGATCGATGCGGGCTATTAAATTTTCTGTTTATGGTTCTCAATTCCTACGTAATTCTCCTTTTCGGGTTTACAAGAGCCAATCAAGCAACAATGCTAAAAAATGATCGTACTTGTTAATTAAAGAAAGTATTCACACAGTCTTCATTTCTGCCAGTTTATTTTCCTTCGTATTTCGGCGGGCGTTTCTCGTTAAACGCCGCAATTCCTTCTTTACAATCCTGGGTATTCACAAATAGATGAATTATGCCATCAAGCTCCTCGGCCAAACCATTCAACATCAGATGTTGCCTGGGAATCCTCAAACACCGTTTGATCCGGGCAATAGCTTCGGTGGCCCCCTGGGCGAGGGTTTCGGCGAACTTCGTGCTCTCTGCAAGCAATTGATCCGGCGGGAAAATACGATCCACCAGCCCGATCGCCAATGCATCCGGCCCCTGCAGAGGCTTGCCCGTAATAAGCATTTCCACGGCCTTGCTGCGGCCGACCTGACGGACTAGCCGCTGGGTACCGCCGCCCCCAGGCAACAACCCAAGACCCACCTCTGGTACCCCTACCATTGCTTTGACAGCGGCCATGTAGCGAAAGTCACAGGCAAGGGAAAACTCAAGCCCTCCTCCCAAGGCATGGCCGCTTAACACAGCAATGGTAGGCTTGGGAAGCGCCTCAATTCTGTTATTGAGCCTTTGGCCAATATTGACATAGTTGCGAAAGCCTTGCTCATTCAGGCTCATTAAATGCTTTAAATCCGCACCCGCCATGAAAATCTTCTCAAGCGCGGTTCGAAAAACAACTGCACGACTTTCGGTGTCTGTTTCGAGTTGGGTGACAATTTCACCCAACAGCTCCATGAGACGTGGACTCAAGGCATTCGCCGGCGGGGAATTCATGATAACGTGTGTAACACCGTTTACTCTTTCCACCGATACTAGTCCAGCCATTGTTCTTAACTCCTTTCATGCGATATAATTTAACACCAAAAATAAGAAGTCCGCTCGGAAGTGATATCTTTTAAACTCCTTTTCCTTTTCTATTTAGTATAAAAAGCAGTAGTAATCAATTTCCATTTAGTGTGTACAACTATTCAATTCATGGACCATATCAATAGAGCACGTTTTTACTGTTTCCATCGCAGCAACGATGTACTTTAATTCATCCATTAATAAAATTAAGTATTTGCTTTACTGAGATATGTCGGAGATTCAAAACTTTGTAATCAATGAAATTTATTTTCTCAATTTTAGGATTGCTACTGTTCTTAATGGATCGACATACGTGACGTTGTCAAT
>JBFLXP010000156.1:0-7243 GCA_040757315.1 Nitrospirota bacterium | reverse complement strand
AATTCATGCGGAGCAGAGCCGATGGCGTCAGCGGGATACGTGTGGTTGACGACCACAACCTTGTCGTCCGCCTGACAAGACCGTTTTCGCCGTTTCTGAACCAGCTCGCCATGACTTCTGCCTACGTCGTCCCCCGTGAAGAAGTGGAGAAGCGGGGAGCGGATTTTTCGAGTCATCCTGTCGGCACGGGGCCTTTCGTCCTGAAAGAATGGCTGCACAATCAGGAAATGAAGCTCGAAAGGAGAGCGGATTATTTCGAAGGGCCCGCCAAGGTGAAGGGTATTGTTTACAGGATCATACCTGAGGATCTTACCGCCGTAACAGAGTTTGAACTCGGAAACCTTGATGTCGTCACGCTTCCGGTTTCCGAATATGCACGCTACCGGCAAGACCCTGCCCAACGCCAATTCATTGCCTCCATCGAGGGGCTGAACACTTACTACCTCGGTCTGAACTGTTCGCGGCCTCCCTTTGACGATCCTCTCCTGAGAAAAGCTGTCGCGGCTGCAATCGACAGGGAGAAGATCCTCAATACGATTTACGAGAAGCGGGGAAGACCGGCGAAGGGGCCGGTGCCTGACGTGATGAGAACGTGGCCGCTGCATTCAGCCGGCCGGTACGACCCGCATTGGGCCGCGGATGTTATTTCGAGATCAGGATTGAAAGCTCGGACAATACATTTCTATATCACTGCTGACCAGGAGATCGTGGACATAGCGGAAGTGATACAGTCGTATCTCAGGGCGGCCGGAATGAACGTGCGCATAACCCAGCTTGAATGGAGCGCATACAAAGACGCGATCAACAGGGGAGAGGCGGATATGTTCTATCTAAGCTGGTGGGCCGATTATCCGGATCCGGAGAACTTCCTGTTTCCGCTTTTTCACTCTTCCAATCACGGGGCTGCGGGCAACAGAACGAGATACGCCAATCCCGCGGTCGACGCGCTGATCGAAAAGGGGCGGGATACGCTTGATGAAAGCAAGAGAAACAGCTTTTATCAAAAAGCCGAAGAACTGATCGTCGCGGATTCGCCATGGGTTCCGTTGTGGCACAGGACGGATTTCACGGTCCGTCAGCCCTGGGTGAAGAACTACGGGACCTATCCGATATACAGTATGGATAAGGGGCTGGAGATAGAAATCGAGTACCCAAATCCGGAGATAAAGAAGTCGGCCCGATAAGAATCGGAATCTGGCTCTGACTGACTTGGAAATTTATGAATAATGTGGGTTAGTGGATTCCGGTTGCCAAGGTTTTGTATACTTCCGAAGACCGGACTCACTTTACGTACCATAAGATTCGTTATCGCGTGTCATGCCCGCGTCGTATCGAGCATCCAGGGCTTCTGGATTCCCCGGTCAAGCCGGGGAATGACGATGATGTGGCATACATACTATTTTGAGAAGGTTAATATAGAAGGGAGATGCGGCTATGATGAAACGCGTTGGGGTGTTCAGAGAGAGCGGGTCCAGGAGATAAGGTCATTAAAGCGTACCTGTTGAAACGGCTGCTTCTGCTCGTCCCTCTCCTCATAGGGATTACATTCCTGACCTTTGCCCTTACAAAAGCCCTTCCGGGAGATCCTGTCCTGAGTATGATCGGCGAACGGGCTCACCCCGACGTTATCGAGAAGATACGAAAGGAGATCGGCGCCGACAGGACTTTTTTCGAGCAGTATTACGGGTATATTTCACTTCTCCTCCGTGGCGAATTCGGAAGGTCGTACTATACGAACAGAGAAGTTTTCGAAGACATCCTTCTAAAATTTCCTAATACATTCAAACTTGCTCTTGCCGCGATGATCATCGCCATTCCGCTGGGAATAGGGTTGGGTTTTGCTTCCGCTTACCGGAAAGACAGCCTTGCGGACAGGATCATATCGGCTGTTTCCGTTATCGGGCTCAGCGTTCCCGTATTCTGGAGCGGGCTCCTCATAATGCTTCTTTTCAGTCTGAAACTGAAGATGTTCCCGCCGTCGGGCACCGGAGACATCCGTTTTCTCGTGCTTCCGGCTCTCACGCTCTCCCTTCCCGCTCTCGCGTCGCTGTCAAGGATAACCAGAACTACTGTTCTGGAGATCTGCGATATGCCCTTCATAAAAACTGCCCGTGCCAAAGGACTCACGGAAGTCAGCATTCTTACGGCTCATGTTCTCAAGAACGCGCTCATTCCGATAGTTACCGTTATCGGGCTTGATTTCGGCAGCTATCTGAACGGCGCGGTTCTAACGGAAACAATATTCGGATGGGACGGAATCGGAAGGTTCACTATGGAGGGTATCATAAAACGGGATTATCCGGTGATCATGGGGTGTGTGGTTGCCGGCACTTTCATTTTTGTCACGGTTAATACGATTGTCGACTTGCTCTATCATTATCTTGATCCGAGGTTGCGTACCGGTGAACACCGCGGGTAAGGCGGCACTCGTGACAGTTGTCCTGATTTCGATCCTGTCGCTTTTTGCTCCGTTCGTAACGCGGTATGGACCGGAAGAAATCAATCTGGACAGCATCAAAGAGCCTCCGAGCGTCTATCATCCTCTCGGCACCGACACAAAGGGGCGAGACATCCTTTCGAGGGTCCTCTACGGAGGGCGAATTTCTATAAGCATCGCCGTCGGAGCGGCGGTGATATCGACAATGCTCGGTCTTGCGGTCGGCCTTTTTTCAGGCTATCTCGGAGGAAGGGCGGACACGGCGCTTATGGCTCTCGTGGACCTCGTACTGTCCTTTCCCGCATTGCTTCTCGCCATCGCCATATCTGTACTGTTTCCACCGGGACTGTACACGGTTGTCACGGCCCTGGTTGCCGTGGGCTGGGCTTCTTTTGCGCGGATCATCAGGGGACACGTGTTGACCCTGAAGGGGGCGAACTACATAGAGGCGGCAAAAGCTGCAGGCTGCAGCGCCATGAGAATCATCGGAGTTCATCTTATGCCGCACTGCGTTCCACTTGCGCTTGTAATGATCGGGATGAAAATAGGGGGGTACATCTTGATAGAGGCCTCTCTGAGTTTTCTGGGGCTGGGCGCCCAACCGCCGACGCCCACCTGGGGTTCGATGATCAGCGCTCACAGGGCATACATAGCGTCCGCCCCGTGGATGATCCTGCCTCCCGGTTTTATGATCGCCCTCACGGCTCTCTGCTTCAACGTGCTGGGCGATTCACTGCATGACAGATACGGACTGAAAATCAAGGGATAGAGAAAATCGGCTTGTCCTTATCCCTCTCTTAATTTCTCCTCCTCTTCCTGCAGCGTTTTGCATTCGATGCACATGGTGGTCACCGGCCGTGCTTCGAGTCTCCTAATGTCGATATCCTGCCCGCATTTTTCACAGATGCCGAACAACCCATCCTCTATTCTCTCTATGGCTTCTTCTATTTTCTTGATGAGCTTCCGTTCTCTGCCTTTTATTCTCAGCATAAAATTTCTGTCTATCTCGGCTGTCGCCTGATCTCCAAGGTCAGGGAATACCGTCTGTCCCGGAAGTTCGTTGAGTGCATCCATAGCGCCCATGAGGAGTTCTTTTCTCTGCGTAATGAGTTTCTTCTTTATATCTCCGATCTTCCTTTCCCTCGGCGGCAGTTTGACGGCTTTCTTGGTTTTCGGATTCTTTGCTGCAATAACCTTCTGTTTCTTTGGCATAGAGACTCCTGGAGAATAAGTAATTTTATTAAACTAACAGAAATATCTCACGTTAGTCAAATAGACCGGGGGTTCGGTACAATAGATTTTGTGAAGGATCTTGAGCGTGATCTGATGACGGCATCGCAGGGCAGCGGGGAAGAACTCGCGGCGCTCGCCCATCATCCTTCAACTCAAGTTATAGAACGGTTGCTATTGAACCGGAATGTGGCGGAAGACGATGTGCGCATCATTGCGCGAAGGCGAAATGTCGGAACGGACATACTCGAATCCATCTACTATGACAGACGGTGGAAGCACAGCTATAATGTGATGCTCGCACTATGCAAAAACCCGAAGACTCCCTCGAAAATTGCGCTCTCGATCCTGAAATCGCTGCGTATCTTCGACCTCGCAGACCTGACGAGAAACCGTCAGGTTCCCGTTTCTGTGCGTATCAAGGCGGAGATGGATATAAACGAAAAAGTGCTAACGCTGCCCCTGGGAATAAAAATAACGCTTGCAAAGAGGGCGAGCCAAGCGGTTCTCGTGAAACTGCTCGAAGACGGTATGAGTGAGGTTGTTGATGCCTGTCTAGACAGCCCTATCGTGACTGAAAAAGATATTTGCAGAATCATCAGCCTGAGAAAGACATCCTCACAGGTCATTCGCAGGATTGCCCTCCATCCGAAATGGTCGCACAGATATGACGTGCAATGGGCGCTGATGCGCAATCACCATACGCCCCTGTCGTTGGTAGTTACCTTCCTCGGGCGCATCAAAACAACCGATCTGAAAAATCTCTACTCAGCTCATGAAGTCCCGTCGAGCACAAAGCCTTTTATCTACCGTGAACTGCTCGACAGGGGCATCCCATTAACCCCTCCCATCCTCCCCTTAAGTTAAGGGGAGGTGAAGGTGGGGTTATGTACGAAGAAGGTGTAGGAGAGCCGATCACACGTTGAATCTGAAATTGATTATATCTCCATCTCTGACTTTGTATGTTTTGCCTTCGAGTCTCAATATCCCTTTTTCACGGGCTGACTGAAGATTCCCCGCGGAAATGAAATCATCGTAAGAAACGACCTCGGCCCGGATAAAACCCCGCTCCATGTCCGAATGCACCTTTCCCGCGGCCTTTTGCGCATTTGTATCTTTCGGCACGGTCCAGGAACGCACTTCGTTCCCTGCATAAGTGAAGAAAGATATCAATCCCAGGGTGTCGTAACAGACCCGTATGAGTCTGTTTGAAGCGGTTTCTTCAAGGCCGAGGTCGGCAAGAAAGAGACGCGCATCTTCAGGTGAGAGTTGTGCAATCTCCATTTCGATCTTTCCGCACAGGCTTATGAGAGGGAGTTTGGGATATCGGGCTGTGATCGTCGATTCAAGACCTTGAACCCAATCGCCGCCAAGATCGCGCTCCCCTGCGTTGAGAACGATAATCTCCGGTTTGGTCGAGAGAAACTGCAAGTGCTTCATGGCATCCAGTTCTTCGTGAGTGAAGGGCACATTTCTCAGGGGAATTTCCTTTTGAAGAGAATCCCTGCATCGGAGGAGAAGCCTCATTTCGGATTCATCCGGTTTCTTACCGCGTTTGGCTCCCTCGTCCATCCTGGCGAGGCGCTTTTCCACAAACTCGATATCGCCTAAAATGAGTTCGAGTTCGATCAATTCAGCATCGCGCAGAGGGTCTATGTTACCCAACGGATGCGCCACGGCATCGTCATGAAAAGCACGGACTATGTGAACGCCTGCATCGGTGTCTTTAATCAACTCGAACACTTTTTTATTCTGTTCAATATCCCCTTTAGTGATGCCGATGTAGTCGAGGTATTCAACCGTCGCGTGAGTCGTTTTCTTCGGTTTGAAGACCGCCGAGATTTCTTCGAGGCGCTGATCGGGAACTCTGACGGTCCCTCTATGAGGCTCACCTGAAACCGTCGGATAGCTCGTCGTCTCCAGTGATAGACCTGTCAGGGCGTTGAACGCTGTTGTCTTACCTGAATTTGAGAGGCCGATTAGGGCTATTTTCAAAAGTCACCTCTCGTCATTTCGGTCAAAGAATGGTCCGACATAGTGATATGCTCAATTTCCGAAGCCAGATAAACTACCTTTGTCCATGCGCATGCCTTTATCTGACTTATTAAGGGTCTCACAATAGTCTTCACATTGCCGTCATTCCGGCAGTGCGTTGAGCCGGAATCCAGTGACGTTGCCTTGAAGTCGCTGGATGCCGGATTGAGGACTTCCGGCATGACAGACAAAGAGAATACAATCTGTGAATATTATTCTGAGACTGTTTATAAATGTTTTACTGAATGCATAAGTGAGGCTTCCGCTTTGTCTCCAGCCTCATCAAGATACCCCGTGATCTGGCTTCAGAAATCAAGCATATCACTTGCCGTCACCCACTGGTATCTGTTTGCTCCGGACATGTGTGAACGTTTCCGCTCTCTTTGGGTATTATATTCATAAATGAAGATACATGGTATAGTAAAAGTGATGAATTTACTTTCGACAACTTTCAAAACCAGGAGGGACAATGTCTTCCACTATTCATAAAGTCTCTGTCGTGCGCTCCATAGTTGCAGTTCTGGTGACTTTCATCTCCCTTTGTGCGATACCGGCTGTTTACGCGGAACAGCCAAAAATATCCCAGCAGTCCATAGACGCGCTCACGAAGGTAGGTCAGGCCACGGCAGAAATTGCCGAGGCTGTGAAACCCGCAGTCGTCAATATATCGACGACTCGGACGGTGAAAATTCAGGAAGGGATCAGTCCGTTTCTTGAGGACCCCTTCTTCAGACGTTTTTTCGGCGACCAGTTCAGGATGCCGAAAGAACGGAAGTCTGCGAGCCTTGGCTCAGGGGTCATAGTCGATCCCAAAGGATATATTCTCACCGCAAATCATGTCATTCAGGGCGCGGAGGAAATTAAAGTCACACTCTCCGACAAGAGGGAATTCAAGGGTACAGTCGTAGGCGCGGACGCAATGACCGATATCGGTATTGTGAAAATAGACGCCGGGAGTCTTCCCACAATCCAGTGGGGCGATTCCGATAAATTGAGAGTCGGAGAGACGGTGCTTGCGATAGGAAGTCCTTACGGTTTGAGCCAGACGGTTACGATGGGAATAGTCAGCGCCGTCGGAAGAGCGAATGTGGGCATAGCAGATTATGAGGACTTCATACAGACCGACGCTGCTATCAATCCGGGGAACTCCGGCGGAGCTCTCGTCAATGTCAGGGGCGAACTTGTCGGCATTAATTCGGCCATCTTCAGCACGAGCGGCGGCTATCAGGGAATCGGCTTTGCAATTCCCACGAGCATGGCAAAAGACGTCATGGATAAACTCATCCGGCAGGGGAAGATCGTCAGAGGGTGGCTGGGAGTGACGATACAGGCTCTGACGCCTGAACTGGCGAAGCAGTTTAACCTGACCGAGGAAAAGGGTGTTCTCATCGGCGATGTTATGGAAGGCAGCCCGGCGGAGAAAGCAGGTCTTCAAAGGGGGGACGTGGTGATAGAATTTGAAGGTAAGAAAATCGAGGAACCATACCAGTTGCGAAACATGGTTTCAAACATATCGCCGGGGCAGGTGATAACGCTGAAGAT
>JBFLXP010000155.1:0-7261 GCA_040757315.1 Nitrospirota bacterium | reverse complement strand
ATGCCGATCTTGCTTCTCAGCTTCGGCAGGCGTTCCCTGCCGTCGACAACTACTGTCTCTCCCCCCCCATAGCTCATGAGACTCTGCACCTCCGGATGGTTTTTCTCCCCCAGAATCACCACCTGGTATCCTTCATTATTAAGCAGTTTAGCATAATATTGTGCCTTTTTTACAAATGGGCAGGTTGCGTCGATGATCTCGTAGCCCCGCGAAAGTATTTCCCCGTATATATCAAGAGGAATGCCGTGCGTCCGGATGATCAAAGCCTTTATGTCGTCTTTTGAGTCGATGCTGTCTATCGGAACAATACCTTCTTCACCAAGTTTCCTTACAACCTGGGGGTTATGGATAATGGGGCCGAGGGTATAGACACCTATCCTTCTTTCCCGGGCCGTGCGAAAAGCTATGTCAAGCGCCCTTTTTACGCCGAAACAAAAGCCGGCAGTCTTTGCCACAAGAATCTTCATATTTTTCACGAATTAGTCTTTATATAATCGAGTATTCTCTTCTTAACCTGCTCCACGGACAGATTCGAAGAATCCAGAAGAAATGCATCGGGAGCAACGGTGAGGGGAGCCAGATCCCTTTCAGAATCTCTTGTATCCCTGTCTATTATACTTTTTTTTGCCTCGTCCAGACTGATTGCTATTCCTTTCTGCCTGAACTGAAGGCACCGTCTCCTGGCGCGCTCTTCGACGGAAGCGCTGAGAAAGACCTTCTTTTTCGTTCCGGGAAAAACAACCGTGGTAGTATCGCGTCCCTCCGCAACAAGATTGTCATGCCTGGCAGCTTCTCTTTGGGCATCCAGAAGGTAATCCCGCACCACTTTTCTTGCGGAGAAGACTGACGAATAGTGGTCAATTTCGGTTGACCTGATATTCTCGGAGACATCAACTCCGTTCAGCAGGATCCTTCCGTCATGGAAGGCGACTTCGTTTTCACTGAGGACTTCCCTGAGCCTTTCGTCACTGTCTTCGGGATTCACCCTTCTCTTTCTCAAAGCAAGAGCCACGGCCCTGTATAAAGCACCGGTATCGAGATATCTGTAGCTGAGTTCTTCTGCGATCAGTTTTGCGATAGTGGTTTTTCCAGACCCCGAAGGCCCATCTATAGCAATGACCTCTTTCAAAATGTGAGTCTCCTTAAAATGTCAAGAAACCCGGGGAAGGATATATTGACCGACGAGACGCCGTGAATTGTCGTGACTCCCTCTGCTATCAGAGCCGCGATGCTGAGGGCCATCGCGATCCTATGGTCTCCGTGACTCTGAAGGACCGCACTTCGCAAGTCCGTACTGCCCGTAACACTGAGGCCGTCCTCGAATTCTTCGACCTTAGCTCCCATTTTACCAAGTTCCGTTGCCATGCTTTTAATCCGGTCGGATTCCTTCACCCGGAGTTCTGCAGCTCCCCGGATTACGGTCGTTCCCACGGCCTGTGTCGCCGCGACACAGAGTATGGGAAACTCGTCGATCATAGAGGGTATCTCCTCTTTCGCCACTGTGACCGCTTTCAGGCCGGAACAGCCGGCACAGTGAATGTCGGCAATGGGCTCGCCGGAGAGTTCTCTCACATTTTCGATCCCGATCTCTGCTCCCATCCGTTTCAACACATTGAGGAGCCCTGTCCTTGTGGGATTAATGCCGACGTTCCTTATCGTTATATCAGAATCGCCGATCAGTAGTGCTCCGACGATGAAAAAAGCGGCAGAGGAGAAGTCGCCGGGGACAAATACTTCATGTGCCTGGAGTTCCGTTCCGCCCCGTATCTTTACGGAGAGTCCTTCGACAACAATCTCGGCGCCGAAGGCAGGCAGCATCCGCTCCGTATGATCGCGCGATTTCGCAGGCTCCGTGATTTCCGTGAGTCCTTCCGCATATAGGCCGGCAAGCAGTATCGATGACTTGACCTGAGCGCTCGCTATCGGCATGGAATAGGAGATCGGACGCAGCCGACCGCCCCTAATCGCAAGCGGGGGATATTTGTCCTCTGCCCGCGCCCTGATTTCGGCTCCCATCCTCTTCAGGGGATCGATAACACGAGCCATGGGCCGTGATCTCAGGGAGCTGTCGCCGCTAAGGACCGAAAAGAATGGATTTCCCGATAGGATGCCCGCAAGAAGCCTGATCGTTGTTCCGGAATTTCCGCAATCAATGACATCTTGAGCTTCGATCAGGCCGTGGATACCGTTTCCATGCACAATGACATCTTCACCCTTGTCGTCTATTGCCACGCCTAATGCTCTGAAGGCGTTGACGGTGCTCAGCGGGTCTTCAGCCCGCAGGAAGTTCTTAATGACGCTCTTCCCTTTCGACAGGGAGGAAAAGATTACCGCTCTGTGGGATATGGATTTATCCGGGGTCGGATAGAATTCACCTTTGAAACTTCTCGTCCTTTTGATTTCAATTCTGTCCAATACCTTCCCTCAGTGTCCGGGCTTTTCTGAATTCCTTTTCGAGAGATTCAGAGTCGGCAGCCCTGAGATACTGAACTGCCCTATCGAGATTCCGCCTGAAGATCTCGATAGATTCGATCACGTTGTCCCTGTTCAAAACACAGATATCGCGCCAGAGGTCCGGATGGCTTGAGGCTATGCGCGTTGTATCGAGAAACCCCGGGCCTGCGAATCTAAAATAGGAATTATCGATATCCGCCACCGCATTGACTATCATGTACGCGAGGAGGTGCGGCATATGGCTCACCGCCGCATAGATTCTGTCGTGCTCATCGGGATCGAGGAGCAGAATAACGGATCCGAAGCTCTTCCAAAGCTCTACAACTGTTTCGAGCGCTTTCTTGTTCGTGTTCCGGCCGGGCGTGATAATGCATTTCGCGCCTTGAAAGAGACTTGCTGCAGCCGAATCGATGCCGGAGCGGTCACTCCCGGCTATCGGATGCCCGCCCACGAAAAATACTTGTTCCGGCATGAGAGATTCCATGTCGTGGACGAGTCTGCCTTTAACGCTGCCGACATCCGTGACGATTGCGTTTTCCTTCAGCGAACTTTTTATTTTCCGCAGTATGTCGAGAAAACTTCCGACGGGTGTCGCAAGGACAACAAGATCAGCGTTGGCGCATGCCTGTACAGGATCAAGATCAAATGAATCGATGATCCCCCTTTCCCGAGCCCTCTTCAGATTTTCGGGATTTCTGCCGTGCCCAATGATCTCGTCGCATAGCCCCTGCTTCTTCATTGCGAGCGAGAAGGAAGCGCCGATCAGCCCGACACCGAGAATAGTGACTTTATTGAAATGCATTGATCAGGGAATTCCTTTTACTCATTTGCAATGACCGTTTTCCATCACGCATTGTGGACTCTTCTATATTTCTCTTCCTACGGCAGCAGCCACCGCCTTTAATTCCTTCATCAGTGTTTTAAAAACATCAGGCCGCAGTGACTGTTCACCGTCCGAGAATGCTTCCTCGGGATTGGTGTGGACTTCTATGATAAGTCCGTCTGCGCCTGCTGCAACCGCAGCTTTTGCCATGGGCGCCACAAGATCCCATTTCCCCACGCCATGACTCGGATCAACAACAACAGGAAGATGGGTGAGTTTTTTCAATACAGGGACAGCGCTCAGGTCAAGGGTATTTCTCGTTGCGGTTTCGAAGGTCCTTATACCCCGCTCACAGAGTATGACGCGCTGATTTCCCTTTGACAGGATGTACTCGGCAGCCATGAGCCATTCTTTTATCGTTGCGGAGAGTCCCCTTTTGAGGAGCACCGGCTTCTTCGCAGTGCCGACTTCAAGAAGCAGCCGGAAATTCTGCATGTTGCGGGTTCCTATCTGTATGATGTCCGTATACTTGCTGACGACTTCCATATCTCTCGGATCCATAATTTCTGTAATGACAGGCAGCCCGATTTTCTTTCTGACATATGCAAGGTATTTCAATCCCTCCTCCCCGAGACCCTGGAAAGAATACGGCGACGTGCGGGGCTTGAAGGCGCCGCCGCGGATAAAGCAAGCGCCGGCATCTTTGACTTTTTCGGCTATATTCATCAATGTCGTTTTGTTTTCTACTGCACAGGGACCTGCAAACACCTGTATCTTCCTGCCCCCGATGACATTTCCTCTCACATCGATATGAGTATCTTCGGTCTTGAATTCACGGCTCGCCAGCTTATAGGGTTTCAGTATCCTCAGGGCATCTTCGACACCGGGCATCACCCTGATTGCGTTTTCTTCATCCTCCGAGATCCTCGAAGTATCGCCGATAACGCCGATAATGGTCCTTTCCGTGCCCTTGGAGATATTCGCCTGCAGCCCTCGGCTTTCGAGTTTCTTAATAATATGTCTGAGCTGCTCTTCGGTAGTGCCGGGTTTTAAGACAAGAATATCCATTTATCCCTCCATGCTTCTTCTTTTAGTGATAACCGTCCATAAACTAAGCATTTAAGTAATCCGTCATTCCCAGTCCGTCAATACGTAAGACGGATGATCGGGAAATCCATGGTTCGACATCCGTCTTGCGTCCGTCAGCACTCAAGACGGATGTCGAAGGGTGGATTATCCGGTCAAGCCGAATAATGACTAACAACCGACTTTAAGGACAGACAACTAATTAGTGATAAATTTCTGCCAAAGCTGTGGTCCGACTGATTTTTATTGTCCGCTTTTATATCTTTTTCAGCGCTTCAATGAACCGCCTGTTTTCTTCGGGCAGTCCTATGGTCACCCTGATCGCACCGGGCCCCATCGGCCTGATGATTATACCCTGCTGCAGCAATTTATTATAGATGAGCTGTGCATCCTCCGTTACCATATAAACAAAGTTTGCCTCTGTCGGAACGTACGGCAAACCGAGCGAAGACAATTCTCTGTATAGATAATTCTTGCCCTGCTCATTGATCTCACGGGAAGCTTTGATATGGGCCTCATCCTGAAGAGCGCGGAGAGCAGCAATCTGGGCGATCGAATTCGTATTGAACGGAGGCCGCAATTTGTTCATCTCCGTGACAATATCACTTCTCGCAATGCCATAGCCTATCCTCAGTCCGGCGAGCCCGTAAATCTTGGAAAAAGTGCGCAGGATAAGAATATCCCTGCCGGCCCTGAAATACTTCATGCTGTCTGCGTATTCCGGGTCTGCTACATATTCATAGTACGCCTCATCCATCACCACCAGAATTCCATCGGGAAGACTCTTCATAAGGTTGTCGAACTCCTGCCTCGTATTCATCGTTCCCGTGGGGTTATTCGGATTTGCTATAAAAAGCATCTTCGTTTTTGGCGTAACCGCGTTTCCCATGGCTTCGAGATCATGCGTGTAATTCTTCAGAGGGACCAGTACCGGTTTGCCGCCGAGCGCCTGGACTCCCATCGCATATACAACAAACGAGGGATGCGCCATGACAGCCTCTTCGCCGGGCTGAAGATATGTCCGTACCACTATGTCGAGCAGTTCATTCGAGCCGTTACCGAGGATGATCTCATCCTCTTTGACCGAGAGCTTCTCTGACAGCGCTTGCTTGAGGTAGTATCCGCTTCCGTCAGGATAGCGGTTAATGCTGTTTGCGCTCTTTTGCTTTGCTAATTCTTCGTTCACAGCCTTCAGTGCAAGCGGAGAGGGGCCCAGAGGGTTTTCATTCGAGGCAAGCTTGATAGAGTCCCTGATACCGAGATCACGTTCGAGTTCTTCTATCGGTTTTCCCGGGATATACGGTTTGATGGCCGAAACATAGTCAGGGGGTCTGATCATTAAATGCCTCCATAAGGATAAGAACCGAGAACCTTCAGGTACAGACAGTCTTCTCTCATCGATTCAATGGCCTTTTCCAGTTTCTTATCCTCAATGTGTCCCTCCATATCAACGAAGAACATGTATTCCCATGCCTTCCTCTTTGAAGGCCGGGATTCAATCTTTGTCAGGTTGATCTTTGCCTTCTTGAAAGGCTCGAGGACGTTGTAGAGACTGCCCGGTTTATTCTTTACGGAAAACATTACGGATGTTTTATCCCTTCCCGACTTTTTCGGGTATTCTTTTGATATGACAAGAAACCTTGTAAAGTTATGTTTGCTGTCCTCTATACTTTTCTCGACAAACTTGAGGTTATAAATCTCGGCTGCCAGTTCACTCGCAATCGCGGCAGCCTCATCGTCCCGTGCCGCCAGCTCAGCTGCATTGGCCGTGCTCGTCGCTTCAATAATCGGCACCCCGGCCATATTCGCTGCAAGCCATCGCCTGCACTGCGCTGTCGGCGGAGAGAAAGAATAGATTTTCTTGATTCTGGACCTGTCTCCGCTCTTTGACAGGAGGTTATGGGTGATCTTCAGCATGACTTCGGCTGACACCTTAAGGTCGTAGTCCATGAACAGATCAAGGGTGTAGCTGATGATTCCCTCGGTCGAGTTTTCTATCGGAACAACTCCAAAATCTGCCTTGTCGGCTTCGACCGCATCGAATACCTCTTTAATCGTACCCACGGGAACGAAAACAGACGCTGAACCGAAATGCCGGATTGCGGCAAGGTGTGTGAAAGTTGCGAGCGGGCCGAGGCATGCTATCCTGAGCGGCTGTTCAAGAGACAGAGAGGCAGAGAGGATCTCCCTGTAGATGACCTTCACCGCTTCATTCGGAAACGGCCCTCTGTTCAGCGAGGTCAGCCGTTCCAGTATTTCGCGTTCACGCTCGGGGGAATAGAACTTTGCCTTCTCATTCCTCTTGATATGCGCGATATCGAGAACGTTTCTGGCTCTTTTGTTGAGAAGTTCGAGAATTTCACTGTCAATCGTGTCGATTTCTTTTCTTAATTTATCAAGGTCTTTCATATAGTTACTCTTCAATAAACAGAAAGACTTCGGGAATGGTCACTAAACAAACCCCCTGCACTTCGGAGTTGAGAGATTAATATTAAACATTTCTGCTTATTTTTTCAATACTTCTTCATAACCCGCGGCCATTCCTCCCCTATTTAGATAAATTGGCGGCATCCACGAGGAAACAGCACGCAGCCACTCTTGTGAGACAATGATTTTAGATTCCTCACCCAATATTCACAAACAAATTATTCAAGCAAACGTACATTTTATCCGACCCGTTGACTTGACATATTCATCCTTCTATAATGCCTTCAGATACAAAAGCGGTTTAAAAAGAGAATGTTTTGAAACATAGGATATTATTACTACGACAATTAAATAGATGAAAGATGTCATGCTCCGACCCCCGATAACTACCTTCGAGGGCATGCTTGATCGGAGCATCCAGTCCCTTATGGATTCCGTCCTCCGACTTGATCGGGGGATCAAGCCGGGGAA
>JBFLXP010000154.1:0-7277 GCA_040757315.1 Nitrospirota bacterium | reverse complement strand
CTTCTGGAGGATGTTTTCAAGGATATCGATATAGTCTATCATCTTGCCGTCCAGTGCATCAGGGCGTCGATCAAAGACCCGGGGCTGAACCATGAGGTCAATGCCACCGGCACGCTGAATCTTTTGATGAAGAGCCTTGACCATTCGGTTGAACGGTTTGTTTATATATCCTCATCCGAGATTTACGGCACGGCGATCAGAGTACCTATGGATGAAGACCACCCCTGGAAGCCGACGACAGTCTATGGAGCGGGCAAACTTGCCGGTGAATTATACACCCTTGCGTATCATGAAACATATGGCCTCAAATCTATGGTTGTACGGCCTTTTAATACATATGGTCCGAGGGAGCATCTTCAGGGAGTGTATGGAGAAGTGATTCCGAGATTCGTATTGAGAATTCTCAGTGGTCTTCCGCCCGTAATCTTTGGCGACGGAACACAAACAAGGGACTTTACTTATGTTTCCGACACAGTGAATGGCATTGTTTCGGCCTCTGAATGCGACGGCATGACAGGGCAGTATGTGAATATCGCAAGAGGGCGGGAAGTAAGTGTCAATGAACTTGCAGGGATCATTGCATCCCGGCTCGGGAAGGCTGAACTGAAGCCGGTTTACGAAACGAAGCGGCCGGGAGATGTGATGCGGCATTATGCGGATATCTCGAAAGCGAAGGAGATGTTCGGCTACAGTCCGGATGTTGATATTGAAAAAGGGATCTGCCTTTATATTGACTGGTTTCTGTCTCAAAACTATGATATCGGACGACTGATAAAGCAGGAGGTTGTCTTTAACTGGTGATGATGAAGATACCGATCGCAAAACCGCTTTTTGGCGAAGAAGAAAAACATCTTGTGTCAGAAGTGATCGGCAGCGGATGGGTTTCTCAAGGGCCGAGAGTAGCCGAGTTTGAGGAAAAATTTGCTGCTTATGTCGGCGCGCGTCATGCTGTTGCGACAACGTCGTGCACAACCGCCTTGCACGCCGCGCTTTCGGTGTCGGGCATCGGACCGGGCGATGAGGTGATTGTGCCCTCCCTTTCTTTTGTAGCAACGGCGAATTCGGTCGTTCACTGCGGCGCAAAGCCGGTATTTGTGGATATTGATCCGGACACGTGCAACGCGGACATCGGTAAAATAGAAGGGGCTGTTGCGAGGCGGACAAGGGCGATCATGCCGGTGCATCAGATGGGAATGCCGGCTGATCTGGATCCGATTAAAAAGATCGCCGATAAGCATAATCTGCTCCTGATTGAAGACGCCGCCTGCGCTGTCGGTTCGGCATACAAAGGTGTAAAAATAGGCGGGCACGGCAATACGGCCTGTTTCAGCTTTCATCCTCGAAAGATCGTGACTACGGGCGAAGGCGGTATGATAACGACCGATGATCCTGAGTTTGCCGCAAAACTCAGGAGGTTCCGTCACCACGGAATGTCCGTGTCCGATATCGAGCGCCATACCTCAGAAAAAGTCATCATCGAAACTTATCCGGAGATCGGATACAATTACCGGATGACGGACATACAGGCGGCCGTGGGAATTATTCAACTCGACAGATTGCCGTTTATCATAGCAAAGAGAAGAGAACTTGCGGCGGCTTATGACGGGGAGTTGGGGAGGATCCCGCATATCAGAGTGCCTCAGGTCCCCTCATACGCATTTCACAACTATCAATCATACTGGATTGAAATTACCGGATCTTCACCTGTCGGCCGTGACGGCCTTATGGCGGAACTGTTGAAGAAGGGCATATCAACGCGCAGAGGGATAATGGCGATCCATATGGAAAAGAGTTATTCGCACTGCCGAGTATCTCTTCCTGAAACCGAGCGGATAACGAAAAACACTATACTCCTGCCGATATACCCTTCCCTCAGTGAAGACGAACAGGGCTATGTGATCGACTCCCTAAAGGAAATCCTTCAATGACCATGCATGAACACGGCATCCCCTCAAACAGGTACAACCCACACGCATGGATTATCAATGATCCTGAAATCGGAGAGGGAACATGGATCGGGGCTTTCACAGTGATAGACGGCATCGGGGGACTGAAGATCGGGAAATACTGCGACATTAGCTGCGGGGTACATATCATATCCCATTCCACCGTGAGGCGCTGCTTGACGGAAAGAGTCTACGGGGAGATTGACAAAGCCGAGACGATCATCGAAGACCACGTCTTCATAGGCGAAAACGCGACGATTCTGCAGGGAGTGAGAATCGGACATCATAGCGTTATCGCAGCCGGGACGGTGGTCAAGGAACGCACTACAATCCCGCCGTATTCTCTTGTTGCGGGTGTTCCTGCCCGGATTGTCCGGAACATCAAAGACGAGATTGAAGAGTGGAAGAAGCAGGCGGGCAGAGGGTAAACGAACCGGTAGAAGTGATGTCACTTATTTCGATCATAATTCCCGTCTATGATGAAGCGGAGAACATTCCGGTCCTCTATAGGCGTTTACGGGAGTTTGCGGAAACATCAAAAAATGAATTCGAATTCATTTTCGTGGACGACGGTTCTTCAGACAGGTCTTTCAGTGCTTTGAAGGATCTTTCAGGGAAGGATCACAGAGTAAAAGTCATTAAGTTCTCAAGGAACTTCGGCAGTCATGCGGCGTGCCTTGCAGGACTCGGTTATGCGAAAGGCGATGCGTGTGCCTTTATCTCTGCGGATCTCCAGGATCCGCCGGAGATGGTCCAGAGTCTTATTGATGAATGGGAAAAAGGTAACGAGGTTATCATCGGCATAAGAGAATGGGAGCAGCGACCCCTCAGAACGTTCCAGCGGCTTTACTACAAACTGGTGAGGAGATTTGCGCTGAGAAATATGCCGGAGGGCGGGACCGACGTGTTCCTTATAGACAGAAAAGTAATCAATGCAATTACGTCCATGCAGGAGAAGAACACATCGATATTCGGGCTGATTCTGTGGAGTGGTTTCCGGCAGAAATCGATGACTTACAGGAAGGCAATAAGGCAAAAGGGGATTTCCAAATGGACTGCAGGCAAGAAGATAAAACTTTTTATCGATACCTTTGTATCGTTTTCCTATTTCCCTGTACGTATGATCTCTGTTCTCGGGATATTGATCGCTTTTCTCGGTTTCCTCTATGCTCTTTTTATCATAACAAACAGACTTTTTTTCTCCGTTCCCGTGGAGGGCTGGGCGTCACTGATGGTTGTTCTTCTTATGGTATCAGGCGTCCAGCTCATCATGCTCGGTATTATCGGTGAGTATCTCTGGCGGAATTTCGACGAATCCAGAAAAAGACCGATTTTCATCATAGATGAGACGGTCGGCTTCGCCGATGAGTCCCTTAAGATGAGAGAGCGTTAGGGATGTTGTCATGCATTTGATTGTGTCCTGGGATATGAAGGTGTCCGGCAAACGATGCACCGAAATTGACGACGCCATGAAGCAGGGACTGGCTGGGTATTCGTGGATTCAACCCCTGTCAAGATTCTATATCATTGAGATTTTTTCTCCATTGGATTGGACGGCGATCCAAGAAAGATTTCTTTCGATTGCTCGGAATTTTTCGAATGAAGTGAATTTTATAATGAGTCCCGTATATCACGAAGAGACCGACTATTTTGTCTTCCACATCCCGGAGAACAATTTCTACCGACAGACGTAATGCCGGGGTCGAGGATTCCAGGATTCAAGGGGTCAAGTGAAAAAAAGACAGGTAGAGGTAAAGGTGAACGCCATTTCACTATCACCATTCACCACTTCACCATTCACCACTTCACCATTCACCGTTTATGCCGTCATCGCGAGCGAAGCGCGGCGATCTCGCTGTTTAACGCAAAGAGATCATTTGGCAATTAGGAATTAACATTTGGAAATGAGAATTGTAATTGACGCATGATAATTTATTAGGCAGCTCCGTGAGCCCATGTGCTCACGACCTGCGATTTGGAGGGCAGCAGAGAAAATAATCCTACCCTTCAGGATTAACGAAGAGATCCGGATATTCTGCTTGAAGCCGCTCCCTGAGAACCGGATCCAGTTGGGCGTCCAGAAGAGTAGCCGTCTGCGAAAGCTGTTGAACAGTTAAGTTCTGTGTCCCTTCAAGCTTTGCATTTACCAGTTTGCTTCCCTTGAAGTTGGCGCCATTCAGATCGGCGCCTGTCAGGTCTGCGTAATTGAAGTCGGCCTCAGCGAGGTTTGCTCCTTTAAGTCTTGTACCGGTCAGCTTCGCACCATTGAAGTCGGCGCCGCTCAGATCCGCTTCACTCATATCGGCTCCTCGCAGGTCGGCGGCGCTCAGCTGAGCCTTCACGAGATTGGCTCCTTTGAGATTCGCTCCTTCAAGTATAGAACTGGTAAGGAATGTGCTTTGGAGATTTGCTTTGCTAAGATCGGCGCCCGTGAGGCTTGCAGCACTGAGTTCAGCCGAGCTTACTACAGCTTCGCTCAGATCGGCTTCATCAAACAGAGCAGCCATACATTTCGCCTCTGTCAGAATTGCGTTTCTCAGGGTAGCTTTGCGGAAATCGGCGCCGATGGGATATGCTTTGACAAAGGAAGTCCCGGTCAGGTTGGCGCCCCGGAAAATGACGCCTCTCAGATCGGTGTCGGTAAAGTCCGCGCCGCTCAGGTCAAGTCCGCCGAGATCCCATACGCCCGAAGGCATCTCTCCCCGAACCTTGCCTGTCGCAAGCAGCTTTTCCCACGTCTTCTCTTTGCTCAGCATGGAATACTATAATATGTTTAACCCAAGATAAACAATAGCTCAAATTTGAATAATCGCGTAAGTCCTTGGTATTGTGTCACCTGAGCCCGTCGACAAATAGGTCGAATGGGCTTGTAAAAGAGGGCGTCGCTGCCATGGTTCGACAGGCTCATCATAACCTGTTTCGTCACAAAAAAAAGGAAAATCGATGAAGGGACAGGATCTTGAGTAGAGCATGAAGACTCAGGTATTATATATTCAGAATCTTATGAAGGGGGTAGTGCGATGAAGAAAGTTCGGGTAATAGTTGGAGCTTTCATCTTATGCTTAGTCCTTTCGGGCTTTTCTTGGGCAGGCGAGATGGGAAAAGGCGGTATTAATATACAAGTCAAGAAAAGAGCCGTGGGTATCGTAAGCTCCATTGATTTTGAGTCAAAGACGATTGCTATAAAGAAGACGGTTGACGGCAAAGAACTTAAGATGGCCCTTATTTATGACTACGCTACCACAGTAACAAAGGATAACGAGCCGAAGTCAATCGCAGAGTTGAAACCAGGGGATGATGTCATCGTCGTCTATGTTCGTGACGGCAGCAACATCTTGGCCAAAAGCATAAAGATCGGCAAAGAATAGACTCTCCCGGAGCGAATACAAAAAAAAGGAGACGGACTACCCCGTCTCTTTTTTTTGCAATGTCCCGCGACCTCAAAACTTGACCCCGTTTTTCTCCCGCGTGAATCGAATGGATGTCATTCCAAATTGTTTTGCACGCCTTGAAGAACGCCGCAATGTGTGTATTCTTTAACTAAGAAGGACGTGTAAACCTTATCGCAGCAAAAACAGGGAGGTCATCCCTCAAAGCCGTTCAAGGGCGATGAGATTCGATCAGCTCCCTTTTTGGGGCTCGTGATTCTATGCAACTGCAGGATCAATCTGGCGGAGTTTTGAGACCCGTAACGAGGGTTGCAAGATGAGAAGACTGCTTTCTTGCGTTTTGACAGTTCTTAGCGTATTTGTCACATCTTCCCTGCTTTGTGCCCAGACAGTGAGCCGTGTATTTATCCCGGGATTTTCGACCGGCAATATTTGGGTCTATAGCATGGCTGTTTACGGCAGTCGGCTTTATATTGGAACGGCTAATGTTTCTTCGGGGGCTGAGATTTGGCTGTATGACGGTGCAACGTGGGGCAGGGTGACCATCCCGGGATTCTCGTCCGGCAATCAATATGTCTACGGTATGACCGTTTATGATAGCCGACTTTATGTTGGGACGCCCAATGTCTGGCAATATGACGGGAAGACCTGGAGCCGGGCGTCTCCTGCCGGGTTCGCGTCGGGCAATGCCCTGTCTTATTGCATGGCAGTGTATAACGACCGCCTTTATATCGGAACAGCCAACGTTCCTTCAGGCAGCCAGCTTTGGCGGCATGATGGATCTGCCTGGAGCAGGGTGACAATCCCCGGATTCTTATCCGGACAGAATTGGATTTCCAGTATGGCTGTATATAACAACTGTCTTTTTATGGGGACCGTTAATCTCTTGGGAGCGCAAATTTGGCGATGCGACGGGGAAACATGGGGCCGGGTGACGATTCCCGGATTCCTGTCCGAGAATACTTGGGTCTATAGCATGGCTGTCTACAGGAACCGCCTCTATGTCGGAACCGGCAATGTCGCTTCGGGGGCTGAGGTGTGGCAGTACGACGGGTCTGACTGGAGCCGTGTGCCTATCCCCGGCTTCTCATCGGGCAATGAAGTTGTTTACAGTCTGGCTGTTTATAACGGCAGCCTTTTTGTCGGAACGGGTAATGCGTCGGGGGCCCAACTGTGGCAGTATGACGGCACTACCTGGAGCAGAATGGCAATTCCGGGATTCTCGTCCGGCAATGAAATTGTCTTTAGCATGACCGTCTGTGACAACCGCCTCTATCTCGGAACTCTCAACCAGTCGGGAGCCCAGTTGTGGGTTCTTTCTCATTAAGGATTGACGCAGCATTATCTTAAGGCCTACTTGAAGCTCTGCTCCTCCGACGGGAAAATGTCCTTTTCGACTTCTTCTTTATAAGCGCGGATGGCCCGCAAAGCCTCGTCTTTCAAGTTCGTATATCTTTTTGCGAACTTTGGAAGGAAGCGTTCAAAGAGTCCGATGACGTCGTGGAGGACGAGGACCTGTCCGTCGCAGTGAGGACCGGCGCCGATGCCGATGGTGGGGATCGAAAGCTCTTCGGTGATCCGCTTCGCCAGGCCCATCGGAATCGCCTCGAGCAGGAGGGAAAAAGCGCCGGAATCTTCTGCTATATGTGCTTCCTCGATCAACCTCCTGGCAGACTCCTCCGTCTTTCCCTGGACCTTATATCCTCCCATTCTGTGGATTGATTGCGGTGTCAGTCCGATATGCGCCATCACGGGAATATCGGACCGTGACATGGCCCTGATGTGTTCTGCCACCTCCGCACCGCCTTCGATCTTCACAGCGGAAGCGCCCGCTTCCTTTACGAACCTGCCGGCATTCCTGACGCCTTCCTCTATGCTTGCCTGATAGGACATAAAGGGCAGGTCCCCGATGACCATCGAATTCTGAGCCGCCCTGGAGACT
>JBFLXP010000153.1:0-7287 GCA_040757315.1 Nitrospirota bacterium | reverse complement strand
GACTCGTAGAAATTTTGAACGTCTTTTATTGTGTGCACAATCGGCGCTTCCGGCAGAGACGAGACGACGATCCTTCCATAGGAGCTCACAACGAGTCTCGGATCAAGAATTGCCACCACACCGTAGTCATCGCTGCTTCTGATAAGCCTTCCGAACCCCTGCCTTACCATGAGGATCGCCGACGGAAGCGCAAGGTCTGAAAACCACCTGCCAGCCAGACGTTTGCATCTTTCGTCATAAACCGGATCACCCGGCGAGCCGAAAGGCATCTTCACTATGACAACGAGACTCAGCTTCTCACCTTTTATGTCAATACCCTGCCAGAAAGTTGCGGTTGCAAGAAGGATGGAATGTGGCGTCTTTTTAAACCACTGTATGAGTTTTGCGGGCGGCATTTCGCCCTGAGCTCTGAATGGATAGTCTACCGAGATGTGTTCTGCCGCAAAGTGGAGATGCTTATATGAAGTAAATAGCACGAGCGCTCTTCCCCGCGATGCATTGATGAGGTCTTCGATAACCTTGAGGCTACGCGTGTAGAAGGCATCGGCGTTGTCTTTGTCAGGCAGGGGCAATTCCTTGTCAAGGTAAAGAAGCGATTGTTTCCGGTAGTTGAAGGGCGAACCCACGACCATCTCCTTGAAATCCTCAATCCCCAGCCGTTGCCGTAAAAACCCGAAATCTCCCCCCGCCGTCAGGGTAGCCGACGTCATAATCACCCTCTCGTAGTTCTGAATCAGGCTCTTGAAGGCGCTCCTTGATTCGACCAGGCTGCTCTTAAGTTCGATTGCATTCTTTACCCCTGTCACATAATAAACCCTGTCTTCATCTTTCTGACTGATGAAATCTTCGAAAGTGGCATTGAGCGTATTGAGATAGGCAACAGTCGTCTTGATCTTATCTGCAAGCTCGTCATCCGTGGCCGATTCTCCATGCTTCTGCAGCCTGCCTGCCACCACTTCAATACCGAGAAGTTCTTTCAGACGTATCAGATCGTCTATCAGACTGTCGGGGATCGGAGAAACGGCCTGGGATGACAGCAATTTCCTTTTGAAGAACTGTTCGATCGGTTCGAAGAGATGATCCACCGCTATCTTCAATGCCCTGAGTCGGTAGAGAAGCCATAGCATCTGAGAATAATTCAGGCTATTCCCAAGCACATAGGAGATTACATCTTCGAGTTGATGGGCTTCATCTATGATCAGATGTTCGTGAAAGGGAAGAAGATTCAGTTCGGAGACGAGATCATACAGTAGAAGATGGTGGTTGACCACAAGAATGTCCTTTTTGGGCAAGCTCCTGTAATGCCTGTAATAAAAACAGTCCCGGTAGTACGGACAGAGCCTTGAATTGCAATCCTGTGAATCTCCGCTTACCCTTAACCAGAAATCCGGGATGTACGAGAGTTCATCCTTGTCGCCGGTACCTGTCGTGGCCGCCCATTGCCGGAACTTCTTGTGAGATTCTCCAAGATCTGCAAACTCCCGCTCCCGTTTGAGGCAGAGATAGTTGTTCTTTCCCTTCAGGAGAGCAAAAGAAAACCTTTGAGGCAACGCATTTTGGAGAAAAATCAGATCTTTGTTTACAAGCTGATCTTGAAGAGCAAGCGACGCGGTTGAGACGACCGTTTTTCTATTCGAGAGGATCGCAGGAATGAGATAAGCAAAGGACTTGCCGACCCCTGTCCCGGCCTCGACCAAGAGATTCTTGTTTCCCTTGAGGCAGGCAAAGACCTCTTCGGCCATCCTTGTCTGCTGAGGGCGGGCTTCGTAGCCAGGCAAAGTCTTCTTCAATATTTCAAACGCCGCTGTTAATTCGTTCATAAACCCATACCCTTCCGCCGTCCCGTATCTCGTCGATCCTTTTCACAAGCCGTTTTTTATAGAGATTGAGCAGCCTCGTCCCGCTCGTATTGGCCTCCAGCTTCAAAGCGCCGGACAAATCCTTTGCCGTTATCTCATTCTTCCCGCCGACGAAATCAAGCGTTTCTTTCAGATAGTTATTCAGAGTTCCCAGAAGGAGGGCGCTTCCGTCCCGCATTTGCGCGAGGACTGCAAGGTCTTTCCGCTCAAGGGCGACCTCGATGTTCTCCTTCTGGTTATCATTCAGCCCGGTCAGGATAATGTATTTGTCTCCATATTCACCGCCAAGCAACCGGGATATCAGTTTCGCAACGATCTCGTCTGCGCAGGAATAGTCGATGACCCCGATCTTCGAGAAATCAAGTGCGATAACCTCCCCATTCTTTTCTTTCTCGATGTCTCGCTCAATCCTGCTCCGGATAACCTGTCCCGATTGCCGGGTCACAAGATCCACCGAACCGTTCTTGAGTTCTTCCTTGAGGAGGTTATAAAGGTTGTATGTGATCATAAGTCAGTCTATGACCTCACTGTAGTCCACCTCGATGCCATTCTTGACCTTCTTGTAATAGATAAGCCTGGCAGGAATTTCTTCTCTTAGCGACTTTTTTAGTTTGTAAGTATCCGGTTTTATCGATACCGGCACATCACCAAGATACCCATCTATGCCCTCTCTTTCACCGGTCCTTTCAGACATTATATAAGGAACGCCTTTTATCTTTGCTGCTTTCTTCAAAATTGCTTCCTGGAATTGGAGGCCAATAAAAGTCTGTACGATCACTAGGTCTCGTGCCCATTCATATACCATATTTTCATCAATCTTGCGCATTGCATCCTTGAAATTTTCGAGCATCGCTATAATTTTCTCTTTGGCAGTATTGATTGCATCCGGATATCTCTGCAAATACCACTGTTCCCATTCTTCTAATGTCTTGCCGGGGAATTGCTGTATCAGGTCCGTAAGCTGTCCGACCACGCGGGGCCGCGTGCCCTGCGCGTTCTGGTTGGCGATATTGATCAATTGTGTAACATACTTGGGAGGAGGGCGATGGAATCTCCAAGGATTTCCTGATTTGTTCATTTGTCAGCTTTATTATCATTCGACAGCGCCTTCCCGACTATCATTTTGCAGGTCGATAAATTTACTTTTATATTTGAAATTGAGAGCGGTGTCCACTTGGGCCAATCGACTCTTAATCAAATGGGCATTGATAAAGGTTCTGTTTTTTAAGTAGAGATAACACAATAAAGTCCCATTTTCATCGTATTTTGTAGTATCGAATTTGAGGAATACCTTTTCTCCTTCTATTTTTTCTTTCAAGAATTGAATCGCTTTTCCATTCATCTCGGCGTTTTCTCGAACGCCTATTAATCTGACTTCCAAACCGTTTTCCAGAACTACGATTTCAGGGCTTCTTATCTCCTTAACTGAATAATAGGTCTCCCTTTGATGATCAGAATGATCTATCTTAGACCCGAATCTCAGCTTCTTCGGATCGATCTTCTTATCGAACTTAACAGGGTCTTTGAAAATATAAGGGAGTTTGAGGATTTCCTTATTGAAATCGATATCCTTCTTTTTCTGAACAACGATTTCAACGTTGTGACACACTTTTTCTGTCATGCCGGCTTGTCCGGCATCTCTCTTTAAGAAGGATTCCCGACACGCTGGACCGACACTTTTTGTAGCACTATTCAATTTCTCCCTGATTACAGGCAGAAAATCCTGATTGACTTCATATCCTATGGAATTTCTGTCCAGATTCCTTGCTGCCAGACACGTCGTCCCGCTTCCCAGGAAAGGATCGAGTACGGTGTCACCTGCAAAACTGAACATTTTTATCAGTCTCTTTGGCAATTCTTCAGGAAACATGGCGAGATGGTTGCTCTGTTTTTCACCGGGGAAATTCCAGTGGCCATAAAAGTATTCGTTCCATTCCCCGGTAGTCAGTTTTGACCTTTCTTTAATTTCTCTACTAACCTTTGGTGGATCACCAAGCTTCTTGAATATCAAAATAAACTCGTAATCGAGTTTTATGATCCCATTTCGTGGATAAGGAAAAGACCCCATGATCGTGGCGCCGCCCGTTGTATTACACGTCGTAACCTTCTGCCAGATGATTGCTCCCATGTAATCAAAACCGATTGTTTCACAGAATTTGATGATTTCTTCTCGTATCGGGATGATCTTGTATCTGCCGTAGTAGACAGACCGGGCAAACTGGTCGCCGATGTTCACACACAAGCGACACCCTTTGTGCAAGACCCTATAACACTCTTTCCAGACGAGATTCAGATTATTTATGTAAGCCTCGTAACTGTCGTTGAATCCTATCTGGCTTCCATTGCCGTAATCCTTCAATTGCCAGTATGGCGGCGATGTGATAATATGGTGAACACTCTCATCCTTCAATTCATCCATCCTCCTACTGTCGCCGATGATTACCGTCGTTTCCATCTATGATTTCCTTTCAAACGTTCTTCTTAGTAATTCGAAAATTTCCTTCTGAACCGCGCGCGGCAGTCGTCGGATGCGAGCCAGAATATTTCGTGCAGATTCGCTGAGCGGCTGTATATTTGCACGTCCTTGATTACATGCCGAGCAAAGGACGCGCAAATTCTCCTTATCATTTGAACCCCCTTGACTCAAAGGGATGATATGATCAATGTGAAGACGAATTTTTCGATTCGGATTAAAAGGGTCTTGATCACCGGGGCCTGCTCCGCATAATTGACACGTAAAGCCATTGCGCTCAAGAATTTCATTGCGTAGTTGAGGTGATATTCCACGTCCCAATGTCGGAACTCTCTCTATACTTTCGAGGATATATTCACCGGGCTTCAAATCATGTCTATCAACATGAGAACGAATTTGCATTCCTTCTTCATCCCACAGTTCGCGCAAGCGTCTGGCATATTCGCTAACCCCGGCAATTTTACGGATTTGCTGGGTCTTAATTACTTTGCCTACATTAGCTTCAAGAAAAGACCGTATTTTATCTCTTGCCCCCATTCAGTGTTCGCCCTCCTCATTAAGAAATTTGGATAGTGTCTTCTTTAAGATCTCAGGCTTTCGTGTTTGACATTGCCAAACAACAAGAACACGCCAACCACCTTTTCTCAGTTGGCTGATATTACGTTTGTCGCGAGCTATATTTGAATCCAACTTTTTCCTCCAGAAGGCAATATTAGTCGATGGTCTTGTAGCTCTGGGACACCGTTTGTGGCCATGCCAAAAACAGCCGTGTACAAAGATAACCTTCCGATGTTTCGGCAAAGTGATGTCCGGATTACCCGGCAAGTCGTGTCTGTAAAGACGGAAACGATAACCCAGGCTGTGGACAATGGCACGCACAAGAAGTTCCGGCTTGGTATCTCGCCCTTTTACACGAGCCATGATTTCACTGCGTTTTCTCTTTCCGTATACGTCCATCCTATTTCTTGCTCTTATGAGTCAAAAGAACATATACGATATCGGCCAAGCGTGCGGCAAGCAGCGGCGGCACTGCATTACCGATTTGTTTTGCAATTTCAATTTTGGAACCTTTGAACACAAAGGAGTCGGGGAATCCCTGCAGCCGTGCAGCCTCGCGGTGTGTAATAGGTCTATGTTGGCTCGGATGGAGATATCTGCCCTTCTCCGGCTTAAAGAACTCTGTTCTAATTGTAAATGCAGGACGGTCCCACCATAACCTGCCGAAAAGGTCGGTCCCTCCCGTTTTCTTTCTTATCCAGCAGGGCGGAGTCAGATCAGGCGCTCTTTTCTGAAGGTCGAACCGATTCATTCCCTCTTTTGGAATTGTTCTATAGCGCCTGAGACTCATAGCTGTCGGTGTCCTTCCGAAGTGAAGATCGAGCGGCGGAAGCATATCCCTTATTTCGGTTCCGGCGGGAGGCGGCAGGTCGCAGATCGCGTCTCGAATCGTTCTCCATTCACACGGTGCGGGAAGATATTCGCCGTTACCGGAAAAATCAAGTGTCCTCTGTCTGCCATTGCCGTTCGGATTGAAATGAGTCTTCCGAGGAGGACAGATAATCGACGGGTCCAATCTCTTAGAGCCTATTATTACCGCGCGCCAACGAGTCTGAGGAACACCGTAGTCGGCTGCACACAATTTTCCCGACCAGACTTTGAAACCGAGTGTCTCAGCCGCGCCGACAATTTCCCCGTGTTCAAATGTACCGAGTAATTGGGGAACATTCTCAATAACAAATACCTCTGAGCAAGACTTTTCGACCACCTCAAGAAAAGGCCGCCATAATTCATTACGAGAATCATTCTTCCTGTTTTTATTGAGCAAGCTGAATCCTTGACACGGTGGACCGCCGATCACAACGGCGGCTTTAGGTATTTCTATAGAGGGATTCCGAAGCAGGTCAACAATATCTCCGCCTATACAATGGTCCCCGAAGTTTACATTATAAGTCTCAACACAATATTTGTTAGAATCATTCGCCCAGATGGGCTTAAAGTGATGACCGAACGCTTTAGTAAAGCCGAGTGTCATGCCGCCTGCACCGCAAAAAAGATCGATCAGTTTGAAAGCAATTCGGGGTTTGGCCAGCTCGTCTTCTTCGCGAGCCCCGTATACAGCCTGATCTTCGCTGAGGCACAAATGCTCAAAGTCTATTTTCTTATATAGATGGGCTGTGTGTTTTTGTCGTTTGCTATTCACAATAAAAGTCCCGGCTTCTCGATATCTCTTATTAGTTTTTCAATACCAGATTTCACGCGAATATATTTTTTTTCGTATTCTTTAGATGGCCGCTGTAACAGTTTTGTCATAGTCTTCAGATACATCTTATAAAAATCCTTCAGATAATATGCATATAAGACTTTCCCTGCATAATTTGATTGGTTACTGAGATGTTCCAAATAATTGAGCTCTTCTTCTAAAACCGCTGTAAATTCCACCCATTGAGGTTGTTGTGCACGAGGCTGCTCTATTGGGAAATCTTTTTCAATAATTTCAAATATTTTTTTACACAGAATCAGTCGTCCTTTAATATTAGGCTCATGATTCAAATGATTGCGTTCAACCTTGGGATACAGGTTCAACTGTGAAAATAAGCTCTTGATTCTGTGGAATATATTTTCAGGATTGAATCGAGTCTTGTTTAGAGAGATCAAGTAGCTTTTTAAATCTTCGACTAATGGAATATTCGTTAAATTCTCGATAACATATTCTAATCTTGCTCTCAATTTAGATGGGAAACTTTTATCTTCTGGGTGCTTCCAAAAGATTATCTTATATCTATCGACATCAAAATGCACTTTCAGATTGTCCTCTTCATTATTCAAATGATCTATTCTACAAGTGTAAATTACCGGTATTTTACGGTGTGAATAGCCCGCTTCAAAGTAAACAGATGGCCGTGCATATGTGAGATCTGCAATTGTAATATCCGACTCATCAAGCTCTGAGATTAT
>JBFLXP010000152.1:0-7303 GCA_040757315.1 Nitrospirota bacterium | reverse complement strand
AAGAAAAAATATACATATCGCAATCACGAACTGTATCATTTCGTTATGTATGGCCCTGGCAATCAATATTGTATAAAGTGTGGTCTTCTGTTGATAATGCATCTTTTCGGTGAATTGGCTTCCTGATGTTTCAATTCCCATATTATTTTAGGCAAGGCTCCGCCTTCTCAGTTACACGAGACACTGAGAAGGCATTTGATTCGCTCCATGTACGTATTGATCAAGGGATGTCTATCTTCCCCCCTTCAGTATAGCCTTTGTCCTTTGCTAAACGTGAAGGGGCTCGCCCGATTAAGCAGTGCAACAACTTGCGGCTGCTGCCCTGAGTTCTCCTGCAGTCATCGGGGAGATTATCTTACAGACAAACACTCATTCTTTGAAAATGTTCAAACTGAAAAAACTATGCATCTTCGATTTCGTCGGCATATATTTTCAGTCCGACGCTCCTTCCGAGTATGTCGATATTCACCAAGAACTTCATTTCCTGTTCTTTTCTTATGAAAATCCCCTCAGCACCTTTAAGAGGGCCCCTCTTTACTCTGATCCTCTCTCCTTCTTTAAGATGGGGATACACGTCAAGTTCCTTGCCGCTATCTATTAACATTTTCAGTGTGTCGATCTCCTCAGGACTGACCGGCGTCGGATATCCTGGCTCCAGAGAGACAAACGTGACAGCTCCTCTTGTCTTCAGCACATGCAGATATACTTCTGAATCAGGACGGATATTAACGAATAGATATCCGGGAAACAAAGGGAAATCAATCAGTTTCCTCCTGTCTTTCCATTGCCTCCAGTTCTTGAAGGATGGCAGAAATGTTTCGACTTGTTTTCTTCTTAGCTCATCATTTGTGACAAACTCATGACGTGATTTCACGTACAACGCAAACCAATTCATAGATTCCTCCACCCCGTTTTATTGATTACAAGTACCGTGCCAGAGAATTTACTTGTGCGAACACCGGCGGAATGAAGTTAAAGAAAAGCTTTAATATTGAGAGATAACTTCTCTACAAAAAAGGTTATGTGGAGGATGAGATTTCCTAAAAAGAATAAATCGCAGTCAAGAGTCAGTAAATACTGGAAATGTTTGTATCAAAGGTGTTGTATCTAATGTAAACAGGTCTCTTTGAAACTGTTTCCATTTGACCCACCTTGAATGATTCCATAAGCGCGGAGCCTTTTGTATAAGGCTTTCCTCGAAATGCCGAGCATTCTGGCAGCCTTTGACTTGTTTCCATCGCACTCAAGAAGCGTACTTCTAATAACCTGCGACTCCGTGTCCTTCAGAGTCTTTTGAGAAAGACCGCCCTTATCTGTTTGTTCGAGAAACATAAAATCTTCCGGTAATTCCTTCGGAGTAATAGTATCTCCTGTTGACATTATTATCGCCCTTTCTATTATATTTTTTAGTTGCCTTATGTTGCCGGGCCAGTGGTATGATTGCAGCATTTTTAATGCATCTTCTGAAATGGATAGAGATCTATTTTCTCTTGCACACAACTCGTTAAGAAAGGCAGACGTCAACAAGGGAATATCCTCCTTTCTTTCCCGAAGCGGAGGAAGATCTATCTGCACTACATTTATTCTGTAAAACAAATCTTCACGGAATTCATCTGCGCCGACCATGCTGTTTAGATCGCGATTCGTTGAAGATATGAGGCGAAATTCCACATTAATCTTCTTGTTGCTCCCGAGGCGCTCTATCTCATTCTCCTGCAGTACTCTAAGAAGCTTTGCTTGCAGATTCAATGCCAGGCTGCAGATTTCATCCAGGAATAAAGTCCCGCCGGAAGCGTGTTCTATTTTCCCGATTCGCCTGGAGACCGCGCCTGTGAAGGCTCCCTTTTCGAAACCGAAGAGTTCTGATTCAATGAGTTCTTGAGGGATGGCTGCACAGTTCAGAGCCACAAAAGGTTTCTCTCTCCGCATGCTGCTGTAATGCAGTTTCTTGGCGATGAGTTCTTTCCCCGTACCGGTTTTGCCGCAGATAAGCACACTGCTTTCCGACTCCTTGACCGCCTCTATCGTTCTCAATATTTCGAACATCTGCGGTGCCCGGGTAATGATCCGGCACTCATTATATCCTTTGGGATGCCCTTCGATTACCGCTTGAGACCCTCTCTTCATATGACTGCTTTCCACCGCTTTCGCAACAATACTTTTCAATTGCGAATAGTCGGGAGGCTTTTCAAAAAAATAGAACGCGCCGTCCTGCAATGCGCGGACAGCCGAATCCACAGTTCCATAGGCTGTAAGAAAAATCACGGGAATATGGGGATGATTCACTCTGACGTATCCAAAAAAATCTGCCCCGTCTCTCCCCGGCATTATCATATCGGTGATGACGGCGTCGATATTCACTTGACGAATGATCCGCGTCGCGGTCCCCACGTCGTTTGAACCGCGGACACAATAACCTTCCTGTGAGAGTATCGAGGAGAGTACTTTGACAGCGTTTGGCTCATCGTCCAGTATCAGAACAGAGCCTTTACGGCAACTATCCATTCTCCCTCCAAAGATTCTTAGATGATTTCCGTAACCAATCCGCGCAATTCTACACAACAATTTCTTGACAGAAAATTATTAAGAAGCAGGACTAATGCTTCCTCTAATACGAGGCTCAGATACCTTGCCGCTTCCACCCTCTCCCGGGTCTTTCTCCTTTCAGAAGCGACACTACTCCTTCTCTTAATAATAGAGGAATGAAATGAAATGTCAAATTAATTTTATTTATATGCTCTTGAAGAATCGATTATGCCTAAGCACGGGGGAGCATCCGGATGAGCGAATGCAGGAGATACTGCCATCCTTACATAACAAAGTGCCATCCTTCCTTCGTATCAGATCCGCCGCTCATCACCTGTTTGACGAGCAACCTGAATTTTCCGTAGTCGAGGGGCTTAATCATGCAATAGGAACTATTGAAACTCCCAAGCAATGCGGGGAGATTTTCGTTAAAATCGTCGCACAGGATAATTGTCGAGACATCCCGTTTCTTCATTCTTTTAAGAAGCGAGTCGCCGAAGGGATGACTCGTAATAATCAGCCGGAACCTCTCGCATTCCCGGGACTGCGGCAGACAATCATAAGACGTAACGACCTCTGCCGAATATCCCGCGCTTTCGAGAATGGCGGAACAGACGCGCGCGAATCCATGTTCGTCAAATACAAGAATTGCGTTACGCCGCATAGAAAATTATTATAGCAAGTTTAATGCCTAAAGGAATCTTCGCGGCAGGCACTGCGAAAACACGGTTTCTCCTTATGCGGAGATCTTAAGCCACGCTTGCTCTTGAGCCGGTCCGCATTATCTCCCGTATTGATATGTTTGAAGGAAGCTCCTTGTGTCAAAAAGAAACAAAGGTAACACTATTGGCGGAATTATGACTCCAAAAGACACGTCAGGATCCGACTATGACTCTACCATTCTTTACGGGAAGATGCAATCGCACGCTCGTACCTAAGCCCCGTTTGCTCGTGATTTCAAGGCCGCCGCCATGATACCGAAGGACTTCACGCGCAATAAACAAGCCGAACCCCTTCCCACCGCGGTTCACAGACGCTGACGGAACGTCCGTGACTTTGCCTGTTATTCCGGAGCCGGTATCGGAAATCTCTATCGTTACAGAATCATTGCCGGAGAAAGTCTCCACACGGGTCTTCACGACGAGCCGCCCGCCGGAGCGCATGGCATCGATCGCGTTATTCAATACGTTCAAGACAGCCTGTTCAATCTGAAAAACATCCGCCATTATCAAAGGAATGTTCCCCAATTCATAGACGGATTCTATATTGAGGGCGTGCGTCTGAAGGGAGGTGAATACCTCGACTTTTCTCAGTAATGAGTTTATATCCGTGGGCGCAAATTTCGCATCGGAAATGGAGGCACTCAGAAATCTCGATATAAAGTTGTCAAGGCGCGTGATCTCCTCGTTCATTATTTTTACGAACTCAATGAGAGCAGACTCATTCGCATACTTTTCGCTGAGGTATACAACGGCCCCTTTTATAGCGTTAAGAGGATTCCTTACTCCATGCGCAAGCGTCGAAGCCGTCTTGCCGATATCAATGAATCGCTGCGAGGTCCGGACATTTTGGGCAACGGAACATAATGCAAAATTTGAGAGCGTTACGGAAACCCCACGGACCTTTCTCGCTGTACCCAAAGGTTCTATATGTACGTCTATGCTCATGCGATCGAGCAGACAACAAAAAATATGTCCATTCAGTGTAATCGTCCTGTTCTCCTCCATAGCCAATGAGAGAGCATCGTTATCGCCGGAGAACAGCTTTGGCAGGACTTCGAAGTATTTTTTCCCCCGAGTTGCAGAGCTTGCCTTCCCGGTGAGAGCAGCAAGTTCTGCTCCCCATGAAGTTATGCGCAGATGTCGGTCTGTTGAAAAATTGTACATGTTGTTGATATTATTCCTTTTTTTCCTAAGTCCGGACGGATGCCGTCTCAATGATGTGTTCTTCTCCCCACTCCGGACATCGAACATGTTATCGCCAAGGAGCTTAAGCAAAAAAGTCTAAACTCCGCTCCATCCAACCCAAGGAGCAAACCTCGCAGCGATTGACTGAACTATGTCCCCCTGCCTCGTATTGTTGCCGGTTTCCATGCAACGGATATTCTAATTATTATTTTAGGCCTGCTGCGTTAAATGTCAAGTAATATAAGGATAATCAGTCAAAGAGAACAATCCCGATATGGGGAAAAGAGTCTGCCGGGGTCATCTCTGCTTCAGGAACTTCTCGAACGGCTTCTTGTCGTTCGCTTTCAGATATGCCTCCTCCGGCGACACGATCTTCTGCATGAAAAGTTCCATGATAGCCTGATCGAGGAGCTGCATGCCGTCGGCCTTGGCCATCTGTATCATTGACGGAATCTGAAACGTCTTGCCCTCCCTCACAAGGTTTGCGATTGCCGTGTTCACGAAGAGCATCTCGATCGCCGCGATCCTACCGGGCTTGTCGGAACGCTTGAGAAGTTGCTGCGCCACCACCCCCTTGAGGGATTCCGAGAGCATCGTCCGTATCTGCGCCTGTTGACCCGCCGGAAACGCATCGATGATCCTGTCCACGGTCTTTGCCGCCGAGCTGGTATGGAGCGTACCGAATACAAGATGTCCTGTCTCGGCTGCGGTGATCGCAAGTTCGATCGTTTCGAGGTCCCGCATCTCTCCCACCAGAATTACGTCCGGGTCTTCCCTAAGTGCCGCCCTGAGCGCTGAAGCAAAAGACTCCGTATGGCTGCTCACCTCTCTTTGATTGACAAGGCATCCCTTGTTAGGGTGGACGAATTCTATCGGATCTTCTATCGTGAGAATGTGGTCCTTTCTGTTTCTGTTGATGTAATCGATGAGCGCAGCAAGAGTCGTGGATTTTCCGCTTCCCGTCGGTCCGGTGACAAGCACGAGTCCTCTGCTCAAACCGGCAAACCGCAAAACCTGAGCAGGAAGCCCCAGTTCTTCGACCGACAATATCCTGCTCGGGATCACCCTGAACACGGCGCCCAATCCCCTATTCTGCACAAAGAAGTTCGCCCTGAAACGCGCGAGGTCCGGTATTTCGTAAGCAAAATCGAGGTCCTTCCCGACGAGGAATGTTTTCTTCTGATCCTCCGTAAGAATCTCATAAAGCAGGTCTTTCATGATTTCGTTGGTGAGAACATGGTAGTTTACTTCTTCAAGTTCTCCGTGCTTGCGTATCCTGGGTTTTGAACCGACACTGAGATGGAGATCGCTGGCATTCTGCTCAACCATGTATTTGAAGAAAGCGTCTATTTTTGCCATGCCCTAACCTCATCCATGAGCCGGCTTATGTCGTCCGGATAAAAGAAGCCGTCTATTTGCCTGGTAAAAGTGTATCCGAGTTCGTTGCATTGTCCGCAGCCTTTCCCGCCGCAGGACACGCACCGCCCGGGTACAGCCGTCCTCACGTAGCATCTCCCGCAGCCTGCAGGCAGAGAATCAACAGTGAAGATGGTCTTATCATGTCCGACAGACTGTCTCTTCGTTGCAATAAAGGGATATCCGTAAACGGGACTATACGTCTGGAAGACATGAAAAAGTCCCCCCGTACGAGCGTCAGTAAAGCAAGGCGTTTCGGGAACAATAAGACCGTAGAGTCCGACAACGGCCGGATAGGAAATCGTGGCTGCAGTGTTCACCGCCGGGTAGACGGACAGACAGAGCAGATTCTCATTCTCGTACTCGTCATAGAGGAACGGCACGGCCAGCGACGCTAACGAATCGAAGATCTGAGACTTCGTATATGCGTCTTCGAGAACACTTAGGTTCTTTAAAATGCCGAATCCGAAAAGACTGGTTCTGCATTCGCGCGGCCCCAATATAAAATCTATCCGGTAAAAAGAGGTGTCTTTTATTCTATTCAGAACACTCGCCAGGAAATCCATCAACGGAGGAGTTCTTTCGATCCGGAAAAAATCCTTCAGGATCTCTTCGATCCGCTCTCCGTTTGCGGTCGACAGCCGCGCCCTTTTCTTCGACGCCGCCTCCACCGAATCCATAGCTTCCTTGTTCAGAGGGTCATCGGTTGCCACCGCAATCTCCTCCTCCGTCTCGTACAAGGGAAGTATCCTGTTCTTCAGTAGAAAGTCCCGTGAGAATTTGAGCAGAAGACAGGCGTCCGGAGTTATGTCGTCGACAATTACAAAGGGAATACCAAGCTGTTTGCTCAGAACCCAGTCGATGTCGTTTCTGGTGATCTTCCCGAGCTTGATCAGCGTTTCGCCGAGACGCAGGTTGAATTCCTTCTGTCTTCTCAGGCCCTCTTCGAGATCATCCCGTGTGATCATCCCGAACTCGATCAGCAGTTCTCCGATGTTCTTCTTCTTTTCCATGACAGTGCGTTTCTTTCTTTTCGATTTCATTATAGCAAAAGTGCCCGTGAACTCGCGGCAGGAACAAGTATGCATTGGCCTTCCAAACTATACCCATAAGGGAAAAGGCTCAATTTCTGAAGCCGGATAAACTACCTTCGTTTATGTGCATGCCTTCGTCTGACTATACTGTTTCACTAAATTCAGAACTGAGGCTTCCGCTTCGTCTTCAGCCTCATCGAGACTACCCGTGATCCGGCTTCAGAAATTGAGCCTTTTCCCTTTCCAGACATGCTTTTCTTCATTTCAGACAGATTTGACCCACACTTCGCAGAAGGGTTACCCCGCAGCTCAGCTTTTTGATATACTTTGTGCAGAACATTTTCGGTCGATAGATGAAGATTTGACATCTTGTCGGCGTTGTGGTTATATACAGCTTTGCGGTGTCAAAGCATAATAAAT
>JBFLXP010000151.1:0-7308 GCA_040757315.1 Nitrospirota bacterium | reverse complement strand
AAAGAGGAAAAAATTATGAGGGATTTTTCCCTTGTCGTTACGAAAAATTCCGTATCTTCCAATGCGCTCGACGAATTTCTTTCATATCTGAGACTCTACCCCTACGACAAGCTGCTCGTGTGACTTACAGAGAAGTTCTCTGTAAGCGATCAAATTCACATAACCCCCTTCGGACATAACCCCACCCTGAGTATTTCGCGTGAGAAGAGCAGATGCGGCATAGGAGCGGCTTTATCCCGATTCTTATCGGGATACCTCGGAGGTCCCGATTCCTTTCGGGACCGAGAATGAGCGATGATGCCGCATCTACTCTTCTTCATTATGCGCTTGCGAATAATCAGGGATAGAGTTCTTCAGTCTTCCGCTTTCCTCCCGAAGACCCTGTAATCCAAATCCTTGAATATCCGGTCCTTGTCCTCGATCTCCGCCAGCCACTGTTCGGGAATGGTTCGCGACGTGATCGACTCATAGAGACGGGTGAATCTGCCGATATGTTCCTCCAGCCTTTTTTTTGCGTAGCCCGAGGCAGTCCGGTTTTTCATGATGAACGTCCAGTCGCTCTGCTGCGCCAGCAAAAGCTCCCTTGCCGCCTGGTTCAAGGCTCTTTGCATAAGCCCCTTTGACCGCGGAAATCTTTCAGCAAGAAACAACATGCGCTCCGCAGCCTTCAGCAGATGGCGGTATACGTAATCATTTGCTTCGTTCACCCACACTTCACTGTATCCCTTATCGCCCCAGCTCGACATGGACGGCAGGCAGATCTCCGGTACCGTCTGCCCCGATTCTTCATTGAGATACTCCGAAGGGCTGACCATCCTGAAATTATTCCGTTTTTGCTGCGCCAGCCTGCATAGAGCCTCCAGCCATTCCGGTCCCTCGAACCACCAGTGTCCGAAGAGTTCAGCGTCATATGTGGCAGTGATAACAGGTCTGATTCCGAAGAGGTCACGCAAGCGCTGTATCTGGCTTTTTCGGCGCCGGTAAAAGTGATGCGCGTGCGTTTCAGCTCTTTTCACCGCCTTCTCTCTGACATAGGGCTTCTTGTTATCGGTCTTTCCGGTTACCCGGTAGTATTTCAGGCCGGTGAAGGTTCTGATCCCGTCAGGATGAGTATAGGGCTTCAGATAGTCGATATCCAGATCGAACCCGATGTCTCTGTAGAAATCTCTATATCTGAAATCACCCGGATATCCCTCTATCGAAGACCAGACCTGTCTCGATGATTCCTCATCCCTGCCGAAGGCGACAACTTCCGAAGGACAGCGTACAGGCAGATAAGCGCCGTACTTGGGCGAGGGTTCGGAATGGAGGACCCCATGCCGCTCGATGAAGAAAAAACGCAGGCCCGTTTCTTTCAGATGGGAGTCGATGCCGGGAGCATATCCGCATTCCGGAAGCCAGATGCCCTGCGGCCTGCCAAAGGTTTTTGCGTGCTGCCCCGCCCCGACGGCAATCTGTGCCCTGACCGCCCCGGGATAAGGAGACAGGTTTGGAAGGAACGCATGCGTCGCAGAAGTCGTGATAAGTTCGATTTTTCCCGTGGCGGCTACCCGCCGGAAAGCGGAGGCAATGTCTTTTCTATACACGTCTTCGTATAGATGCAGTATCCTTTTGAACCTTTGATGATACATGGCGACGACCGGTTTAAAATGGATATCGCCTTTCGTCCTGAATAGTTCTTTTTCCGTCAACGCGAGAAGCCTCTCGATATGCCTGCCGTACCTCCGCCTCAGCAAGTGATCCTGAAACATCTCGACGAGCGTTGGACTGAGAGAAAGGGTTATCCTGAAATCGATACCGTCATGAATCAGCCGCTCAAGCACGTCGAGCAGGGGAATATATGTCTCGGTTATGGCTTCGTAAAGCCAGTTTTCTTCAAGAAAAAACTCGTGTTCGGGATGTCTGACATAAGGCAGATGCGCGTGGAGTACGATGCAAAGAAAACCGTCCTCCCTCATTCCGGCAACCGGTGAAACAAATAGAAAGCCGTGATGCCGAAGAGCGCCGGCATGGACCAGGGAGCTGCAAAGGCGGGTATGACTCCGGCATATCCCATCGAAAGCGTGAATGTGTATCCGAGCCAGTAGAGGAAGCTGATCGCGATGCCGATGCCCGCCGTAAACAACCCGCCCCCTGCCCTGCTCATTACCGCAAGCGACAAGCCGAGCAGAATCATAAAGAAGTTTGCAATGGGGTACGATATTTTTGCGTTAAGGTCGACGAGAAGTCTTCTGTCGGTGAAACCCGCCGCTTGAAGCCGTTGCGTGTAGTTGTACAACTCGCCGATGCCCATCTCTTCCGGCTTTTTCGTCACTTTTCTGAAGAAATCGGGCGCCTCGAGATACGGAAAACTCATTTCAGGAACTCTCCTAACGGTCTCCTTTTCAAGGTCATAGATAGTGACATTTGTGAGTCTCCATCGTCCGTTATCTCCGCTACCGACCCACAATGCACTCTCCGCTTCGACCCTTTGCCGCACCATCCCTTCTCCGAGACTGAAAATACTGATATTCCGGACGATCCCCTCCTTCGGCATATAAAGCTCCATTCTGACGAGGGAGCCGTCCGCTGCTCTCACCCACAAAGCTCCCTCCTCGAACCCCACATTCTCCCCCTTCTGCAGTATATGCCTTTTCAGGGCAAGAGTCCTTCCGGCAAAATCGGGTATAACAATCTCACCGACGGCGAGACTGACAAAGCTGAACAGGACCCCCAGAAGCAGGAACGGATAGAAGAGTTTGCGAAGTCTCCCGCCTGTTGCTTTCAGGGCGACCAACTCCTTATGTCGCGAGGCCTGGCCGAAGACAAACAGAGCGCAGATCAGGAGAGACATCGGAAGCAGATAATACAGATACTTCGGCATACTGAGGAAGATATAAATACAGACATTCAGAACGTTCAGGCCGCGCGCCAGATCGTCAACCTTGTCGAGAAGATCCAGGATGCTGAAGACCGTTGCCAGGCCGAGAGTTGCAATGGCGAGAATTCTGAAGAATTCTCTGATGAAGTATTTCTGCACGACTTTCATCGCGAACTCTCTCTCCTGTATGCGACCAATCCGAATATTATCAGGACTGTGGACGGGAGCCACGCTCCGACATAGTGCGGCAGCTTCTCCGCCCGCACAAGGTTTTCCCCATACAGGAGCATCATGTAGAACATGGAGTATATGGCCAGTCCAAGGGTGAGACCGCCGAGTTTTCCCGCCTTGCCCGCCATGAGTGAAAGAGAAGGGCCGAGGAAGACAATGAGAAGACACAGAAGAGGCAGCGACAATCGTCTGTGAAGTTCGTTGTATGCAAGGAGAGCGCGCCTCCTGTCAACCGTACCTATCTTATCGGCGAGTTCGAACGGAGTCAGCTCGGCATTCCTCTTTGCGAGCGGTTCGGCATCGAGGCTCAGGATGAGGCTGTATTTCTTAAAAAAAATTTCTGTTGTTCTGTTTCCCTTAACCATACTGATCTGTCCGTCCCTCAAAAGGAAAGCCAGATTCAGCTCCTCCTGTGTCGAGATAGTCCCCTCCCTTGCTACAAGCACTTTGGCCTCTTTCTTGTCCCTGTTGTCATAGAGGAAAATTCCCCGCATTGACCTGTCGTCCGGCTTATCGTGCACAAAGACGACCGCATCTTTGAATACCGTGCTGAACCGACCCTCTTCTATGGCCTGAGCAGCCCGTCCCCGAATAATATCCCTCAATTCATCCCTGAGGACCAGGGCGCTCTGGGGACCCATATAGAAACTGACGCCGATGTTTATCAGAAAACATGCGCTGCCGAGCATCAGCACGGGCTTCGAAACCGCAAAAAAATTCATGCCGCTGGTTCTCATGATAACAAGCTCGTTGTCGAGGTTCAACCGTCCGTAGACGACCAAGGTGGCCAGCAGCAGCGCCATCGGTATCGTAATCAGAAACATCTGGGGCTGAAGGTAGATAATGATCCTGACCATGTCGAACATCGAAGTGCCGATGCCTGAAAGCAGCTTGCTCAATCTTAGGAGTTTCTCCATCATGAGAATGAAATTCAGAACGGCAAGACTCAGCAGAAAGGTGATGGCAAGCTCCTTCAGTATGGATTTATGCAGTATTTTCATGGATTTTTAATTGTATCATAATCGGTATGGGGCTATGGCGACATAGTACTGAATTCGTGTATCATTATCAGTACGGCAATCAAGAAACCAGAACCTCGTCATTCCCCGGCTGACCGGGGAATCCAGAAGGGAACCGGATGCTCCGATCAAGTCTGAGCATGACATTTTTCATCTTTTTCGTCTATCTTGTTGCCGTAGTGACAATATTCGAAAGAACTAAAACAGCGGGGTGACAGCCGATGGAAGAAACAGAAAGGACAATTTCGAAAAAGGTCGGTCTGCCGCCGGGAACCCTCGTACACATCGGCAAAAAAAGGGCCGGGAAAACCGGAATAACCGTCATCGAATATACCGAAGCGGATTTCCGTGAAAAAGAATTGGCTTCCATGGAAGAATATGCACCGGCCCCTGAACCGTCCGCGGTTACATGGATAAACATAGACGCTGTCCAGGATCTTGCCCTCATAGAAAAAGTGGGGTGTCTTTTTCACCTTCATCCGCTCACATTGGAAGACATCGTGAATACCGAGCAATATCCGAAAATCGAAGACTACGGCGGTTATCTTTATATTGTACTTAAGATGCTGACCCACAGCGATGAAACCGATTTAATAGAAGTCGAACAAGTGAGCCTGTGTCTCGGTTCACAGTTCCTGATCTCCTTTCAGGAAGGAAAAGAAGGGGACGTCTTTACTCCGATCAAGGACCGGATCAGGAGCGGAAAAGGCCGTATAAGAAAAATGGGTGCGGACTACCTCGCTTATTCGCTGATCGATGCGATCGTCGACCACTATTTCTCTATCCTCGAAAAGATCGAAGAAAGAATAGAAGATCTCGAAGAAAAAGTGATGAATGAGCCGGAGCGGAAGGTCCTTGCCGAGATTCATCGTCTCAAAAGACAGATGATCGGCCTCCGGAAGTCCATCTGGCCGCTGCGCGAGGTACTCTCATCTATGACCAGAAGGGACTCTCCACTGATCTCCGAGGCCCTGCATATGTATCTCAGGGATGTTTACGACCATACGATCCGCATCATCGAGAGTATCGAGGCTTACCGGGACATTCTTTCAGGTATCCTTGATATTTATCTCTCAAACATCAGCAACAGGTTGAACGCCGTAATGAAGGTTTTAACGATCATAGCTACAATATTTATGCCCCTCACGTTCATTGCCGGAATCTACGGCATGAATTTCGACTATATGCCGGAGCTCAACTGGCGCTGGGGTTATCCGCTGATCCTGTTTATCATGGCTTCAATCGGCATTTCGATGCTCGCTTTTTTCAAGCTAAGAAAATGGCTGTAAGAAAGAATATCCTCGTGACGGGCATGCCCGGTTCGGGCAAGACAACCCTCATCAGAAAAGTGGCCGAATCACTCAATGACGTTCCAGCCGCAGGTTTTTATACGGAAGAGATCAGGGAAGACAGCCAACGGAAAGGATTCCTGCTGATAAGCCTCGGCGGAGGAAGGCGGGTTCTCTCACACGTCGAAATCGCAAGCCGATACCGGGTCGGCAAATACGGCGTCGACATTGAAGGATTCGACGGCTTCCTTGATTCGCTTCCGGTCTTCGATCCTTCCTGCAGGCTCGTGATCATCGATGAGATAGGAAAAATGGAATGTCTTTCCGGAAAATTCGTCACAATGATTCAGCAGGCACTGGGTTCGGCAAAGCCGGTGGTTGCAACAGTGGCAAGCGTGGGTGCCGGAATTATTTCTGACGTCAAAATGCGGGATGACGTTAGTCTGTTCGAAGTGACACGGAATAATCGTGACGTTCTCCCTGAAGAAATAACGACCGCAGTCAGAAAACTGGTAGGATAATCGCTACCGCCGGAATTTAATGTTCTGCCGCCTCTGGGGTCCGCAGTATGAGTCGGCATTGTCGATTTTTCTTACCGGGTCCGTATCAATGCAGACCCATCCTTCAGCCCGCATGAACTGTTTGATCTTTCTCGTTTTTATCAGGGCATCAAGCTGGCTGTGTTCAACCATGCCGACCTTGCCGTTTCGGTACATCACAGTTATTAACATTGCTCCCCCAAAAACAAAAAAAGCGCGAATTCTTTTTTTCGCTCTGTGTTCTTCTTCTTATATTACCCGATTCCGCGCCTGTTCGCATCACATTTTTTTTTGCCCGACGATTGTAACGTTTTTACTTTATAATATTTGATGAAATATGATAGGGCATATTGTAGCAATTGACAAGAAAGAGCTGTCACGAGAAGGAGGATATAGATGAAATCAGTATTTCTCGTTTTTTTTGTTTTGACGATCATGATTGCTGCCGCCTCTGTTTGCAGCGCGGAAGATTTGTGCTACGAATACGTCAAAGCGAAAAAATATGATGACGCCGTCAAAGAATGTTCAAAACAGATAAACAGGGAAACGGACGTGGACGACATCGGCATCTCTTACGCCAACCGCGGGATTGCCTATGCGGCAAAAGGGCAATATGATCAGGCGATTGCCGATTACAACACTGCAATTAATGTGAAACCCGGCTACGAGAAGGCTTACCTGAATCGTGGGAATGCCTATTATGCGAAAGGACAATTTGAAGAAGCCATTGATGATTACGCTAAAGTCATCGAACTGAACCCCAAGAATCCAACCCCCTATTACAACATGGCGTGTATATATTCTATCAGAGCCTGTGAGCAGTTAAGAAAAAGCGTGGAGAACGGCTTTGAAGACTGGAACAGTATGGAGAAAGATAAAGATCTCGACAACATCCGGAATTCATCCTGCTACAGGGAGATAATGAAGAAGAAATAAGTTCAAACCTATTTCGAGGTGAGTCCCGCCAACTGGGCTATACCGGGAGGATCAAGAAGGAAGGAGTTTGCCTCAGCCGGTCGGCGAGAGGGTTGAAATAATTCCCTTCTTGTAGCTTTCCATACCACTGTTCAAGCGACTGAAACAAAAACGCGATCCATTGAAATTAGATGGAAAATATTTTTTAGAATCAAGCTATTTTGTGGCAAATGCTAATTCAATAGTTTAACTTTTAGAGTTACAAAAATATAGAACTAATTATTTGTGAAATTAAAACCTTTGCATGATTGACAGAAATATATGATTGTGTTTTCATTACATTATTACTACGGCAATTAAATAGATGAAAGATGTCATGCTCCGACTTGATCGGGGGATCAAGCCGGGGAATGACGTCGTTTTGGTATTTACTTGCCGGAGTAATAAAATAATGT
>JBFLXP010000150.1:0-7356 GCA_040757315.1 Nitrospirota bacterium | reverse complement strand
CCCGCAGTCGTTTACACAGGCGTTGGAAAGGAGAGTCTTCAACAGAACGGTATAGCCGCCCTGCGGGAGTACTACAGGATAAAGCCATCTGCCGTCGGGACCCCGCCTGCGGTGTTCATCATGCCGGGTGCCGCACGCGCATGCCAGGTCGTACCGCGAATCTTCGGAAAGCACTTTCAGCTTTTCAATCGTATCCATGGTGAATATTCGGAATTATAGCATAGAGGCACGTGGATGACACTTTCAGTGAAGTCCTGCCGGACGCCGCTAAGCCCACATTATTCAGTATGAGAAGAGCAGATGCAGCATAGGAGCGGCTTTATCCCGATTCCTATCGGGGCCGAGAATGAGCGATGATGCCGCATCTGCTCTTACAGTCGCTGATTTACGCATAATCCGGGCCAATCAAATCTCATCGCCTTGAAAGGCTTTGAGGGACGTCCTCCCTTTTATGCAACGATAGAGTAAACTATCTGCAGCTTATAGACATGAGGGGGGCGGCGGAGAAGATTTGTGTTCGATACTCTGAGACGGATACTTTCAAAAATGTCTGCGGATTATGCAGATGTCAGATATGAGATCTTGACGGACACGAGAATCGTTTTCCACGGCAGGGAACTCTTTCATATAGGTTCAAATTCGACGGACGGCTATGTAATAAGAATCCTCAAAGACGGCGGATTGTCTTCCATTGCCTTTACCCGCCCGGATGATGCCGAAAGAGCTGTTCGCATCGTTCAGGAGAATGCCGCCCTCATGGCACGGGCAGTCAAAAAGCCGGTTGTCTTTGCCCCTTCCGAAGTTGTCCAGGATACGTTTCTTCCCGTTCAACACGAAGATCCCCGGCAGGTTCCGATCGATGAGAAACTCCAATTGACTCGCAATTACAATGAGTCCGCCCTGAAGCATGACAAGATCGAGACGACGAACATTCAATATGGCGAAGTGATTCGCGAAAAATATTTTGCTAACACAGAGAGTACGGAAATCAGGGAAGATCTCGTTACGACCGCGATAAACGGCCTGATCACCAGCAAGGATGGGCTGCTCACCCAAAATGTCAGGGTGGCGCTTGGCGGCAGTGACGGCCTTGCATCGCTGAGAAACCAGGAAGAAGAGTTCGAGAAGAGGTCACTGATAGCCGTCGATCTGCTGAAAGCGAAGCCGGTCGGGGGTGGGATTTACAAAGTAGTTCTGAATCAGGACCTTGCCGGCGTCTTTACGCACGAAGCCTTTGGCCACTTTTCCGAGGCTGACCTTATAGAGGATTCCCCTTCCATGCGAGAGAAAATGCAGATTGGCGCATTGCTCGGCAGCGAAGCAGTCACTATTGTCGATGATCCGACGATCCCCGGGCAATTGGGATTTTATCGCTATGACGACGAGGGCGTAAGAGCGAGACGTGTCGATCTCATGCGGCACGGAGTTCTTGCAGGGCGTCTTCACTCGCGCAGGACTGCCGTCGCATTCGGCGAGGGTCTTACTGGCCACTGCGTCGCCGAAGACTACCGGTTTGCCCCTATCATCAGAATGGGGAATATTTTCATAGAACCCGGCGGAAACACCTTCGGAGAACTGCTTGAGATGCTCGGTGACGGCCTGTATATCCTTGATGCGAAGGGAGGCCAGACGAGCGGGGAGAGTTTCACCTTCGGCGCGCAGTACGGGTATATCGTGAGCGGGGGAACTATAGGGGAAATGGTCCGGGACATAAATATCACGGGAAATCTCTATCATACATTAAAGAACATCACGGCGGTTGGCAACGATCTGGTCCTGAGCAAAACAGGCGGCTGCGGAAAAGGCCAGCTTAACATCCGTTCCTGCCACGGCGCTCCCCACATTCTGATCAAGGACGTTGTCGTCGGAGGAATATGATGGAACAACTGCTCGATATGGCAAAGAAGGTGAGCGACAAGGCCGAGGTGTACTCCTTCGATTCAGAGGGCGATGCCATCTCCTTCGAGAACGGCCGCTTAAAGGATATCGAAAGCAGGATGCAGTCGGGTGTCAGCCTTCGGATCATAAAGAACGACGTCCAGGGATTTGCATACACGCGGAACCTGAGGGACCGTGAAGAACTCGTGGGGAACGCCCTTGGTTCCCTTACGGGAGGTGTCGAAGGGGCTTTCGAACTGGCCGGATCAAATGAACCGGCCGCTCTCGAGACCTACGATTCCTCCATCGAAACACTCACGAACGCGAAAATGGTAGAGGAATGTTCGAGGGTCTGCGAACTCCTTTCTCAGACTACGACGGGTCAGATAAATGTGTCCGCTTCCCGTTCGACAGGCAGCTTACGACTTCTGAACAGTTCGGGGAGCGACCTTTCTTCGAAGTTTTCGCGATACGGTTTCCATACTTCGCTTCTCTATCCGCACACGACGGCTTCTCTCTCCCGCACTCACAGGGCCAAGACATTTCAGGAAGCACCCGGGGAGTATCTGAATTTCCTGTCCGACACCTATAACCGGTCGCTGAAGGAAGTGAGTCCGCCGAAGGAAAAGATGAAAGTCATCTTTTTGCCAGAAACGGCATATGTTTTAATGTGGAGGCTTCAGAGCGCAACCAGCGGACTGAGCATATATCAGAATATCTCTCCGCTTGGCCGGAGAATAGGCGAGAAAATATTCGATGATACCTTCACATTGTATAACAATCCCCTGAATGATTCACTTCCGGGCGCGAGGGCATTCGACGATGAGGGAACGCCCTGCGCTTTCTTCCCCCTAATCGAGAACGGAGTGCTCAGGAATTTCTATTATGACCTCTATTTTGCTCATAAACTGAAGGCCCTGCCCATGGGCCATGGATTCAGAGGCTCGATATCTTCGAAACCCGCGCCGTCTTTGGGCCATCTCGCGATGACCCCGGGAGACGAGTCCTTTGCCGACATCGTGCGGTCCGTGGATTCCGGAATAATCATAGGGGGCGCCCTGGGCGCGCACAGCGGAAATATTCCCCACGGAGATTTTTCGATCGGTGTTTCGCCGGCTATTTATGTTGAAAAGGGAGAGATAGCCGGCAATGTGAAGGATGTTATGGCTGCCGGCAATGTGTACGGTACTCTGAAACAGATCATCGCCATCGAAAACTTGCTGCATCCGGGTCATGGAGGAAATTTTCCGGCCCTTCTCCTCGACACAGTCAGCGTCACGATAAAGAAATAGCTGCCGCTACCCCGGATTATTCATTAATCTATTAGTCAGAGCAGATGCTGTATAGGAGCGGCTTTATCCCGATTCTTATCGGGATACCTCGGAGGTTTCGATTCTTATCGGAACCGAGAATGAGCGATGATACTGCATCTGCTCTGACTGACAAAAAATGAATAATCCGGGGCTAATACTCGGGATGACATTTACTGCAAAGCCCTGACGGCTCCATTCTGAGGAGGTTCGGAGAACTCCATCTGTGCGGATCGTGGCAGGTTACGCAGGTCATCTTGCCGTCTGCGCTGAGGGGGAGATCTTTGACCGGCACCGGCATCGAAGGGATCACGTCCACCTTATGTTCGCTGATGCACTTCCTCTGGGGATGGCATCCAAGACAGAGATCGTTTACAGGAGCTTTTAGAAGCATACCCTTTTCGCCGGCATGGGGCAGATGGCAGAAACTGCATTCGTGCTTGACCACGGCCTGTGCTGACGTTAGCGGAAAAAAAAACAAAGTCAATCCAATAATCAGCATCTTCATTTCGCAGTCTCCCTTGTCATAGTTTATCACGAAGTCCCGGTTCGGCGCGCACCTCATTTGACACCTCCGAACGCCTTATATTAAGGTAGTCTGTAGTGGTCGGCTCGATCAAGAAATTTTTCGATAAATATGTTCAGCCGTCTCCGGATAAACCTGAAGGGATCTCCGAGCATTCCTTGCAGTTGGCGACCGCGGCCCTTCTTGTGGAGATGATGCGCGCCGACGCGGTGGCAACCGAGGATGAACGAAAGGCGATATCGGAGACCCTTCGGTCAAAATTCGATCTTAGCCGGGAGGAAACGCAGGCGCTGCTGCATCTGGCCGAGGAGAAGATTCGGAAAGCCACCGGGTACTACGATTTCACCTCGCTGATCAATAAGGGTTTCGCCTATCAGGAAAAGGTGAAAGTAGTGGAGCTTCTCTGGGAAGTTGCTTTTTCGGATGCGTCGCTTGATAAACATGAAGAGCATATGGTGCGGAAAATCGCCGATTTGATATATGTTGAACACAGAGATTTTATCGACGCGAAGCTGAGAGTAAAGAAGAAGCTCGCTCTGTGACCTGACCCGGTTAATAAAAAGTGATCAGAGGAGGGCAAGAATATTCCGGATGGGATATCCCCTCTTGGCCAGGCGTGTGTCGATGTATTCCATCTGTATCGGAATCACTTTGATGACATTCATGAAGTCGGGGAGCACGGCATCCTTTCTGCCTCTCCGCTTTCTGTACGCCTCCAGTCCTTCCCGAAAAATTTCAGAACCCCTTGTCCCGATTTCGGCCGCGCCGGTGATCTGGAGTCCCCGCAAGCTCTCCCAGGTGGTGAACGCATCGGAGATCGCCACCGAAACCTGAGGATTCTTTTCGATATTTTCCACCTTCCTGCCGCCCTCGGTAATGATATAAACCGTAAGGCCGTATGGGAAGAACTCAACCGTTGAAGCCCTCGGCATGCTGTCGGAGCATGTGGCTATGACACATGTCGCACGCGCCTTCATGAACTCTATAATCAGGTCTTCCAGTTCCTTCTGTGTAAATTCTTTGGCCATATCCAGATAGATGCTCCGTTATCTTCTTGAAGCGTTCACCGTATACAGTAATGATAAAGGAAACTGCAACGCGATACAAGGGATCAAATTCCGATGTCTCATCTATTATTATGATAAGACGGCAATAAGCGTGGATACATGTTCTAATACCCTCCCATTTATCCTTTCCCCTTCTCGCTTGACTGGAGAGGGCGAAGTAAGGGTGGGATGTTGCCTTAATTGCGCACTTATTAGTAAATTAGGAATTAAGGAGACACGCCATAAGGAGGTTGTGATGGGGAAGATCGGAGAATTTGAGAAAACGGTGGTGGCCGAGCCGCTGAAGGAACCACTGCCGGCGGAAAGACAGGCACCGGCGGTTCCTGAACCCGTGAAAAAGAAAGAAGTAGTGCCCGTTGAGGTGAAGCCATCGAAGAAGTGAAGGAGATTTCAGCGCCTGATTACTGTACGCCTCTGACCGGCTGGCGTTTCTGGAAGCTCAGGAGAAAATCGCCCGACGGAAGTCTTTGGCTGAGATCGGTCGTCCGTCCCGACCTCTGGCCGCCGATGGACCGTTTTGAGGCGCACGGCGGATCAGGATGGGGACTGAAAGAACCTAATATATCTCCGGGTATCCATTCGCAAGCCGGCATTTATGCTTATAAGACTGCGGGTGACGCTCTCGAAAACCTCGATCGGACTTGTTATCGGGGTACTTTCCTGGGCAAGGTCCATCTTTGGGGCGTCATTCAGAAACACCGGTTTGGTTACAGGGCTCAGTTTGCATATCCCGTATCCCTCTCGGCGGGTATCTGCTGCATATGCAAAAAGATCGTCCGTCTCGGCAGAGAACCGTTCGCCATAGGCTGGGCATCGTATCATTTTTCTGACGACTTTTCCGTCAGCGGCCTTCTTTGTGCCGGGTGCAATGAAAAGTATTATTCCCTCGAACCGGGGGCAGGATCGGGAGAACTTGCGGAAGTAGCCGCAAGATACGGAATAGCTATCGGGTAACACTTCAGTCCCGCATCCGGCTCAACAACGAGTATCAGGATGTCATCGATGAAAGTGAACATTAGCGACATATCAGGCCTGATAGATCATACGCTGCTCAAACCTACTGCCACAAACAAAGACATAGAAAAACTGTGCAATGAAGCCGCTGAATTCGGCTTTTTCTCGGTCTGTGTTCAACCATACTTCATCAAGCTTGCGAAAGAGTTCCTTGAAGGCGGTAACGTGAAAGTAGCAGCCGTGGTGGGCTTTCCATTTGGGATGACATCAGCGGGGGCAAAGGCATTCGAAGCTATGAACGCTACTTCACTCGGCGCTGATGAGATTGATTTTGTCATAAACATCGGAGCAGCGAAATCTGGCGACTGGGATGTTGTCAGGCGGGACATATCGGGTGTGATCGGGGCTTCAAAAGGAGTGGTCCATAAGACGATAATCGAGACTTGCTATCTGGATGAGGAGGAAATAGCGCGGGTGGTAAAGATAGCGCTTGATGCAGGTTCCGAATTCATCAAAACATCAACAGGCTATGGACCTTACGGCGCCAGGGTGAAGGACGTAAGGCTCATAAAAAGCATCGTCGGAGAACGAGCCGGCGTTAAGGCTTCGGGCGGGATAAGGACAATCAGGCAGGTATTGAATCTGCTCAAGGCAGGTGCCACGCGGATCGGAACATCGTCGGGGGTCAGGATCATAGAGGAAGTACGCAGGACGGTCTGAATATTCCAAAATCCAGTGCTAATTTGTCCCGGCGCAGCGACAAAGTCATGGTGAGCCCGTCGAACCATGACATCGGTGGAACGTTTTTACCGCATTCCGTTATAATAATGTCTGTAACCCCGGGAGTGCCCCCTTAGCTCAGTAGGATAGAGCACAGGTTTCCTAAACCTGGTGTCGCAGGTTCGATTCCTGCAGGGGGTACCATATTTTTCTTCAAAAAACAAATAGTTACGCTGAGGCATGGATTGGTTCCCCTTCTGCATTTGACTTCACTGTAGTAGAATTGTAGTAGTCTGTAAGGATATCCACGCTGCTCCTTAAACTCTCCGGGCAATGATGTGCATACCGCTGGGTTGTCGATACATCGTTATGCCCAAGAAGTTTCGCGATCTTGTAAAGATCCACGCCGGCCTGTGCAAGCCTGGTGGCGAATGTATGCCGCAGGTCGTGAAAGTGAAAATCCTGAAGACCAGAGTCTTTCGCCGCTTTTGAGAATGCCCTTACGAGGCGCTGTCTCATGATTTTTGTACCGGTTGCGCTCGGAAACACAAGCTCGCTATGAATGTGCTGTGTCTTCATCCTTGCCTTAAGGATTTCAACTGCAACAGCATTCAGCGGGATCGTCCTGACCTTATCGCCTTTGCCCTTGATAGTGATTGTCTTCCTGAAGAGATCCACGTTGGAACGTATGAGACTGAGTGCCTCGTCTTGTCGAAGTCCCGTATTGAGAACAAGCCTGACAATATCGACGAGCCTGCCCTTGAGATGGGAAAAGAGATTCTTTTCCTGTTCTGATGTCAGCCAGCGGTCCCGGATATTCTTCTCTCTGTCAAACTTAACAGAGGATACTGGATTAACGAAACACCATTTGTAATGCCTGATGGCGATATTGTAAGCATTC
>JBFLXP010000149.1:0-7360 GCA_040757315.1 Nitrospirota bacterium | reverse complement strand
CATCATAACAAGCGCGGCAACGGGACTGCCGCCGTCTTCGTCATCTCCTCTGTGGCCGCCGAAGATCATCGCCCATTGCGCCATCTGGGCCAGATAGCTGATTGCGCCCGCTATCGTCGCCGCTATGGTGCTGATCAAGATGTCCCTGTGTTTCACATGTGCGAGTTCGTGGCCTATCACGCCCTGCAGCTCTTCGCTGCTCAGGATCCGCATAATGCCGGTCGTGACTGCTATAGCGGCATGCTTCGGATTTCTTCCGGTGGCGAACGCGTTCGGCTGTTCCTGATCCATGATATAGACTTTCGGCATCGGCAATTCCGCCTTCTGGGCAAGCCTTCTCACAATGCCATAAAGTTCGGGAGCTTCAGCCTCCGAGACTTGCCTGGCCCCATACATCTTGAGGACAATTTTATCACTGAACCAGTAGGCGAAAAAGTTCATCCCCAGCGCAAAGATCAGGGCGATCGTCATGCCCTGTTTTCCTCCGAGTGCTCCGCCCGCCCAGATGAGGATCAGCGTCAGCGTAACAAGAAGGACCATTGTTTTTATGTTGTTCATTCGTTGTCTACCTCCATAAGGTAAAGCTAAATTAGTGAGCTTAAGCTAAGAATAATATTATCCCGAATCGGCATGTGTTTTCAAGGCGCTAAAGAAGACCGGGATCGATAGAGATCTGAAGCGAGTTCAGAATGACTCCGTCAAATCGCTGAGGCATTCTTGGTCTCAGTTACAGCGCTACTTGGAGCCGTATGCATGAAGTCCCGACAGCAGCAGATTGACGCCAAGGTATGTGAAAATTACGGCCATGAACCCTATGACGGCAACTATCGCGACTTTCCTGCCTCTCCAGCCCCGAATCATCCTCCCGTGGAGATAGAAGGCATAGATAAACCAGGTGATCAGAGACCAGGTCTCTTTCGGGTCCCAGCTCCAGTATACCCCCCATGCCTGGTCCGCCCATATCGCACCGAAGATAAGGCCTCCGAGTGTGAATATGGGAAATCCCACGGCGATGCTCTTGTAAGTGATTTCGTCGAGCATGTCGGCGGTAATGTTGAACTTCCCGATCATCGACTTCAATACAATGCCGTACCACCACACAACAACAAGCAGGGCGGCGGAAGCAATCCAGCTTACAATTTTTATCGCGGACGAGGAACTGAGGAATGTGGATTTGAAAAGATAACTCTTGACGAAAACATCCGGCTTCACCGCCGTCTTGAAAGTCAGTAAATCCACGGCCATTGAGATCATGATTATCAGAAAGACGCCGAAGGTGATGGTCCAGAATATATATGAAGGTTCGCTTCTCTTTTCTGTTGTTGCAATAAGGTACATTAGTCCTGTGCTGAAAGAGAGAGAAAACGCGGCGTATGCAATGAAACTCATAGTGACGTGGGCGAGGAGCCAATTGCTTTTCAAAGCCGGGACGAGCGGCTGGATATCTCTGGAGACACCGGTCAGATCGATGAAGGCAAGAGCGATGCCCGCAACCGGTGTGATAAAGGCTCCAAACGAGCGGTTTTTGAACTTGAACTCGATGATCAGATATCCCAATATGAGGCACCATACGAAAAAGACGAGCGACTCATAGAGGTTGGTGAGCGGCGCCGAGCGCAGAAAACCCATCCCGCTCAAATCGGCGAATTCCTTCCACCTCAGAATTATCGCCAGAGTCTGTGATACAAATCCGGTAATCGTTATGACTGTTGCGGCAATTCCGACCTGCTTCTGCTTGGACGCAAGGAATGCGATATACAGAATCATAGCCACAAAATACGCCATTTCCGATAAGCCGAACAATGTGGAACTATCCATCTATTTTTCTCCTTCTTCTTTCCTGCCGATGACGGAGACCATCTTATCGATACTCCTCTCGAAAGCAGCTCTGTTCTTGCTTGCAATGGCTCCGATCACAACTCTCGTCGCATTCTTCTCTTCGGAAAGCTTAACCCATATTCTCCTGTGACTTATGAAAAATGCGATGAAGAGACCAACGCTCATGGTAATACATCCGAAATAGACTACCCAGACGCCTGGATCTTTTCTTACCTGAAGGCCGGTGAATTCGACTCCCCAGTAATCGAGGAATCCAACTCTGTTTCCGCCGGGCAACTGCCACGTCTCCGGATGTCTTTTCAAAATCCAGCCGGTGAGAATCTGTTTCCCGGCTTCCGAAAATTCGATCAGAACCGCTGGATTATTCATCTGTTCTGCATAGGTCACCGCCCGCCCTTGCTGATCTATGTGCAAGGCGGGACTGAAGTCAAGGATCTTCCCCGCTATGGAGGTGCCGGGTATCTGAAAGGTGTCCCCCAGCCTCAATTGGAGATCGGAGGTTTGGCCGGTTGCCGAGACGGCCTTGAAAATGAATATGCCCTGACCGGCAGCCTCCCTCATGAATCCGTAGCTCGCCTGATAGAAAGTTATTCCTTTATATGTCAAAGGGTCGTTCACAACAATCGATTTCTTGATGACTTCCTTGCCGTTCTCTATAATCGTGAGCCAGCTTCTGTATTCCTTCGGCATGTCCGAGCTGCCGTAGAACTCGACGTCGAAATTGTCGCACCTGACAGAGAAGCCGAGCGGTATTTCCTTGCCTTCGGCGAAGGCGGCGTTTGTGGACATGCCTTCGGGCACATTCACGTATCCCTTGAAACCGAACTTGAGCCCGATTATGGCGCCGGCCAGAATGACAAGGATGCTGAAATGAGTGATATAAACACCGAGCCTGCCGTACTTTCCCTTCTGAGAGAGGAACTGACAACCTCTTTCTTCCGCCAGAATCTCGGGTTTGAAGCCCGCCTGCTTCAGTGCATCGGCGACGGAGTCCCTGACCTTTTCAGCCTTGCCCTTTACGACAACCTCCCGCGATATGAGGAATTTTCTGAGCTTATCCTCCGATGAAGGAACCATCGGTTCCCTGATCGATTTCCAGATTCTCGGCAGCCTCTCGAGGGAACAGATGATAAGATTGATGGAAAAAAGGACGAGAAGGCCTATGAACCACCATGATCGATACATATTCATGAAACCGAGTTTGTCGAACACATCGAAAAGAGTCGGCGCCGCGGATTCACCGAAAATCTTTGCGATGATCTGAAGATTTGTGGCCGGATCAGCCCTTTGTTCGAGGACTGTTCCAACGATCGAGGTAAGAGCGATGAGGGCAAAGATGATAATCGCCAGCTTCACCGAGGCGAGAAAATCCCAGATTTTTTCGACGACGCCTTTGTTCTTATTGTTCTCCAATTGTCACAATCCTTTCCAAATTCAATATTTTATATATTTTACCCGGAAATTGACAAGGAATTTTGCGGAAAAACCAATTGGGACTATGCCGTTCTGGTGAGGTCTTTATAGAACTGTTTGTTTTCAGAGAAGAAGAGGCCGTCTTCATGCTTTATCCGGCCGGCCTGGTAAAGAGATGCGAGAGAGGCCTCCAGAGAGCTGAATTCCTCCGTCCCGGAAAGCATTTGGGGTTTTATCTGATGCGTCTTCCCTTCCCTGATGAGGTTTTTGACGCGGTCGCTGTTGATGACTCTTTCACAGGCGAGAACTCTGCCTTCCCCTGATTTCAGCGGGATCAGTCTCTGAGCGAGGACAAAGAGCAGATTGTCGGCGAGGCGCGACCTGATGAGGGTCTGCTGATGGGGAGGAAACATGTTGATGACACGTTCCACCGTAGTCGCGGAAGTGCTTGCATGCACGGTGGTGATGACAAGGTGGCCGGTATCGGCCGCCTGCAAGGCGATGGCGAAACTGTCGGGATCTCTCATCTCTCCCACGACTATCACATCGGGGTCCTGGCGGAAAACGTGCTTCAGGCCCTCATAAAAGGACTGTGTATCGAGTCCGATTTCGCGTTGATTGACGTTGCTCTTCTTATGCTTGTGAAGGTATTCGATCGGATCCTCAAGGGTCACGATATTACACTTGCGGTTCGAATTTATGATATCCACCATCGCAGCCAGAGTCGTGGTCTTCCCGTGGCCTGCCGGACCGGAAACTATTATCAGACCCTGCGGGAGGAGCGCATAATCCCTTATCCATTCCGGCAAATTCAAATCGGAAGGTGAAGGTAGGATGTCGACAATCCTGCGTATGGTGATCGAGACAGAACCTCTCTGTCTGTAAAGGTTGATCCTGAAGCGGCCGATCTCGGGATAGGTGACTGCAAGGTCAAAATCGCCCCGCTTGTTGAAAGACTCCCAATCCGCCTCTGACATTATTTCCCGGGCATATCGTTCACAATCCGCCGGAGTGAGCGGATCCATTGAAGCCCTTTTGATATCGTTGCTGAGCTTAATCGACGGCGGTACCCCTGCGGTAAGAAGCATATCCGTCGCAGGCGAACTCGACAGATACCGGAGCAATGACATGAGAGGCGGCGCCTTCTTCGTTTCGGCTTTGCGCACCTCTTTTGCGATATTGTCGCCGGTCAGGGCGGTGCCGGGGTTCTGCATCAGACTCTGAATCGCCGCTTCCATTTGGGCGGCAGGGACGACAACAGGAATGACTTTCTTCCCAAGAGAAAATTCTATATCTCTGATCGAGAGCATATCACGCGGATTCGCCATGCCGAGCGTCACCGAATTCTCATCGACGCTCAGGGGCAGGACTTTCATTGCTTTGATTTTCTCGATCGGCATAAGTTTCAGCACCTCCTGCGGAATATCAGTCTCCAGGAGGTTTGCCGAAGAAATGCCCAATTGCCGGCTCAGAAAAGTCAGGAGGTCTTCAGTAGTGATATAGCCCATTTCGACCAAAACAGAGCCGAGCTTGCCGCCGACCTGCGCCTGTCGTTTCAGAGCATCCTTGAGTTGGTTTGAATTGACAAAACCGTTTTCTATGAGGAGTTCGCCGAGAGGTTGTCTTCTTTTGCATGGAGCAGGCATATTGCTTTTTTAACATGTTCGTGTGTAATTGTCAAATAAATTTTAAGTAAAACAGGCAGTTTCAGTAATGAAATAAACCATCGGGAGTGCTATAATTTCGAAAAAGCCGGCGTCTGCAGATATCTCAACGTGAGGGACGCCGATCAGGGAAGGCAAAAGATGAAGGTAGTTACCGCCTCGGAGATGCGTGATATTGACAGGAAGACTATTCAGGAAATGGGAATTCCCGGGCTCGTCCTTATGGAGAGGGCGGGCTTTGCGGTCGTAACAAAAATCAAAGAGCGTTTCGGCCGCAGGCGAATCGTCGTTCTTGCAGGGAACGGCAACAACGGAGGCGACGGCCTGGTCGTTGCCCGCATCCTCCACAACGAGCAGTGGGACGTCAGAGTCTTTCTTTCCGGAGACCCGCGAGTTCTGATGGGAGAGGCGCTTTCGCAGCATACGATTGCCCGAAATTGCGGTGTGTCGATAGAACCAGTGAGCGTGTTTATGGAGCGTCCTTCGGATATTTTGGGCGGTCATGCACTCATCGTTGATGCGTTACTCGGGACGGGCCTGAGCAAAGATGTAAGCGGCGTCCTTTCTGAAGTGATCGACAGGGTAAACAAATTGCGCGTACACGTCGTCAGCGTGGATATTCCGTCCGGCATATCGTCGGATGACGGACAGATTATGGGGAATGCGGTCAGGGCGGACTGTACCGTCACCTTCGGCCTGCCGAAGAGGGGACATCTCCTTTATCCCGGCGCCGATCACACCGGCCGGCTCTATGTTGAGGAGATCGGATTTCCCCACCGGATGCTCACTGCTGACTCAATCGCGGTAGATGTTGTGGAAAAAAACGATCTCTTGCCTCTTATTCCCGCCAGGAAAAAATATTCACACAAGGGCGATTATGGCCATGTCCTCATCGTGGCAGGATCAAAGGGAAAAACAGGCGCCGCCCTGATGGCGGCTGAAGCTTGTCTGAGAGCCGGGGCAGGGCTTGTCACTATGGGTGTGCCTGATTCCCTCGGCGATGTCTTTCAGTCACGCGTGACGGAAGAGATGATCCTCACGCTGCCCGACCGAGGAGACGGTTCACTTTCGGAAAAGGCTGTGAAGAAGATACGGGATTTCCTTCATGAAAAGGCGGATCTTCTCGCCATAGGGCCGGGCATCGGGGTGAGTGGTGAGACTGAACGGATCATGACCGGGCTTTTGCGGGTTGCAGAAAAAACTGTGGTTGTGGATGCCGACGGCATCAATAGCATTAAAAGGGGACGAAAGGCGTTCTCCGGGGCAAAAGCTCCCGTGATCCTTACACCCCATCCGGGCGAGATGGCGCGCCTTCTCGGCGGGCGGCTGAGAGACACAGTGAGTGAAATTGAAAAAGACCGAATCAAAGCAGCGCAATCCTTCTCACGGGAGACCGGAGTTAACCTTGTGCTCAAGGGAGCGCCGACAGTTACTTCATCGCCTGAAGGAAGAATTTTCATCAATCCGACGGGAAATCCGGGCATGGCCACCGCCGGCGCCGGGGATGTTCTCACCGGCACGATAGCGGGACTCCTGGGTCAGAATATGAATCCCATAGATGCATGTATTCTGGGAGTATACCTTCACGGGCTTGCCGGAGATATGGCTTCTGCCGATAAAGGACCACATTCCATGACTGCAACAGATATAATAGATAAAATACCTTCTGCTTTCTCGTTTTTGAAGAGTGATGAATGATTTGATTTTCCCCGACCTTCCGAATGGATCTGTGAAGGCTTTTTTCACGACGAAAAGAGTGGGCGTCGACAAGAATAGGATTTGCAGCATGTTGTCGGTTGAAACGGACTGCCTTTACATGCCGGTGCAGAAACATACGGACAGGATCGAGGTTCTGAATCACGAGGCGCCTCCCGGGATTGCGGACGGGGTCGTCTCGAACAGACGCGGCGTGTTGGTCGGCGTACGGGTTGCGGACTGTGTTCCCGTCCTATTATTCGACAAGGATGAATCTGTCATCGCCGCTGTACATGCGGGATGGCGCGGCACTGCCGCAGGAATTTTGAAAAAAGCCGTATCTCTCATGGTTGAGCGCTTCGGTTCCTCCCCCGATAACATTCTGGTGGCGTTGGGACCCAGTATCGGTCAATGCTGCTATGCAGTGGGTCCCGAAGTTATGGAGGCTGTTATTCGAGCAACCGGGGACGGCGATTTCTACAGCTCAGTGGAGAAAAAATACATGGTTGACCTCGGCAGGGCGAACAGAATTCAGGCCACTTCAACCGGCATTCCCCCGGGAAACATATGGCTTTCGGGGGAATGTACCTGCTGCAATCCGGAAAGGTTTTATTCTTACAGGTATAGTAAGGAGTACGACGGCAGTCAGGGCGGCTTCATCGGGATTTTGTGATGCGGTACCGGACGACGGGACCAGATGAAACCCGTGAGATGGGATCCAGGATAGGAAGGCTCTTAGAGGCAGGAGA